>CALELC010000132.1 GCA_937904535.1 uncultured Planctomycetaceae bacterium | reverse complement strand
GGTCGTGAGGTGTTTTTTGAGTCCACCTGCCACAACTGTCACAGCATCGCAGGCAGCCAAGCGGTCGGCATTCGTGGTCCTGATCTCACACATTTGGCCAGCCGACAGACAATCGGCGCCGGCTTGTTGCCCAATCATCGCGGAAATCTGAGTGGCTGGATCTCCAATCCCCAGGCACTTAAACCAGGCAATCTGATGCCGTACACGCATATCGACAGCGAAGACTTTCATGCGCTGATCGCATACCTCGAAAGTTTAAAGTAATCCTTGGAAAAGAGGCTGCCTGTGCCGCGCACGCCAGAATCCGAACAGCAACTGCACCAGACCTGGGCTCCGGCCACCGGCTTTCCCGGTGTGCTGTCGGAGGTCAATAACCGGATTTTGGGCATGCGGTTCATGCTGACCGCGTTCATCTTCTTTTTGCTCGGCGGTTTGCTGGCGCTGCTGATGCGCATCCAGCTATCGGTTTCGCACAATGATTTTTTGGGGCCACAGACGTACAACGAGCTGTTTACGATGCACGGCTCGACGATGATGTTTCTGTTTGCAGTGCCGTTTCTCGAAGGGCTCGCGATGCTGCTGTTGCCGATGATGATCGGCGCTCGCGATCTCGCATTTCCTCGGCTCAGCGCCTACGGTTATTGGGTGTACCTGTTTGGCGGCGTGTTGTTCTACACCAGCTTTTTACTGGGGGCTGTTCCGGATATCGGTTGGTTCGGGTACACGCCGCTTTCGACTTCACGGTTTACCGGAATGTCGACGGACTTCTGGTTGTTGGGGTTGAGTCTTGTTGAGGTGGCTGGGCTAGCGGCAGCCGTTGAAATTGTGGTCACCATCCTCAAGTTCCGCGCTCCCGGAATGACGTTTGGCCGAATGCCGCTACTGGTCCTGTCGCTGTTGGTGATCGGCGTGATGATCCTCGTGGCCTTCACGGTATTGTTGACCGCGACGGTGCTCCTGGAACTCGACCGGACGATGAACACCGGTTTCTTTGATGTCAACCGCGGCGGCAACAACCTCTTATGGCAACATCTGTTCTGGTTCTTCGGCCATCCCGAAGTCTACATCATGTTCTTGCCAGCAACGGGCATCATCTCGATGGTGATCCCCGTATTTTCTCGCCGCCCCGTAGTCGGTTATGTGCTGATTGCAATGGCGATTTTGGTGACCGGCTTTGTGAGCTTTGGCTTGTGGGTGCACCACATGTTTGCTGCCGGTCTGCCCACGGTATCGATGACGTTTTTCGCTGCTGCCAGCCTGATGATTGCACTGGCCAGCGGTGTGCAGGTGTTTGCATGGATCGCGACGCTGTGGGGAAGCAACCCACAATTTAAACCACCGTTGCTGTTTGCTTTAGGATTTATCTTCTTGTTTGTGCTCGGTGGCTTGACGGGGGTGATGGTAGCGATCGTCCCTTTCAATCAACAAATCCACGACACCTATTTTGTGGTCGCTCATTTTCATTATGTGCTGATCGGAGGCGTGCTCTTTCCGATCTTTGCCGGGATCTATTACTGGCTACCGAAGATGACGGGGAAATTGCTGTCACCGCGGCTGGGGCAGCTCAATTTTTGGCTCACCTTTGTCGGCTTTAATTTGACGTTCTTTCCCATGCACATCATGGGATTTTTGGGGATGGCGCGGCGGGTTTATACCTATCCGTCGTCACTGCAGCTGGATGGTTATAACTTACTCGCCACCTTTGGCGCTGGACTATTGGGACTCGGCGTCGTCGTCATGATCGTTGACGTGGTGCACAGCCTGTTGCGTGGCGGTGACGCCGGCAACAACCCTTGGGGAGCCGACACACTGGAGTGGTCGATTGCCTCGCCCTCGCCGGACTTTCATTTTCGTCAATTTCCAATCGTGACGGGACGGCATCCCCTGTGGGATCCTGCGCCGGCAGCGAGCGAAGAGCTGACCGCGCTGCTGCGACTGCAGGAGGAATTGACCGACGAGCCGCAGATGTGGCGTGGAACGCTCGTGACAGATGCGACGAGCACTTGTCCCGTAGCCATTCAGTTTTTGCCCGGATCAAGCTACATCCCGTTTTGGGCGGCGCTCGCGACATTGGTTGCCGCGGTGGGCGTGTTGGCCAAGGCCTACATTCTGTCGGCTTGTGGAGGCGGTATGCTGATCGCTTGCCTTGCGGTCTGGCTGCTGCCGCGCGAGTCGACGCTCCAGTGGCTGCGCGAAAGCGATTTACCGGACCGCACCGGATTGCCGGTCATGTCCTCTGGCAGTTCCTCAGTGGCTTGGTGGGGAATGGTCGGGTTGTTGTCGATCGTCGGCTCCATGTTCGCTGCCTTGTTCTATTCGTATTTCTACATTCGCCTGTTTTCGGACCAGTGGCCTCAGGAGGGTCTGCCGCGCCCTGAGCTGTGGTTGGGAGGTGCAGCCTACGCCGCGTTGATCGGAGCCGGGCTGTGTCAGCGGTGGGCGATGAGTCGCTTTCGCGACAGCGATCACACGGGGGCGAGAGTCCGATACGCGGCTGCCGGTGTGCTCGCAGGGGCGTATCTGGCGATGCAAGTCTGGGACTGGAGCGAGTTGAACTTTACTCACCAGACCAATGCCTATGGTTCGCTGTACTACGTGCTCAGCGGAGCGCTTGTCCTGCTGGTTCTGGTTGGGCTAGCGCTGACCGGCAGTGTGTTGTTGCGACTGGGCCACTCGAACCCGCTGGATCATGTCCTCGTGACGTTGCATTTGCAAATCACGACTTTGTTTTGGACGGTCGCTTCTGTCATTGCGGGACTGGTGTTTGCCACGCTGTATTTGTCGCCCTACTTGCTTTGACGGCCTGAACTGGAGGTATTGCAGATGACCACCGCAACCGCATGCCGCGAAAGCGTACATCCGCGCTTAGGGTTCGGACTCTTTGGCGGCGCGTTTGCTTGGCTGATGCACCTCGTCGCCGCATCGCTGATCGCTGAGTGGGGCTGCGTCTCCGGATTGCACCGCTATCAGTTTCTCGGCATTACTGCCATCGCCTGGGCAGTGATTGTTCTTAGTGTCGCGGCCATGCTGGTAGCCGCTGCAGCGACCTGGTCCGTATTTCGGCTGCACGGACAGTCGCACCAGTGGGCTAGAGACGAGCAGAACAGCAGCGTCTATGACCGGGGGGGAACAGAGCGTTTCCTAACACGGGTAGGACTTTGGAGCAGCGTCTTATTCGTGTTCATCATCGCAGCACAGACTTATCCGATCTTCTACTTTTTGTCCGACTGCTGATGTTGAGATTACAAGTTCAGCATCGAGTTCGCATGTGGCCGCTGGCACTCGGCGGCGTCGCCCTCAGTCCCAATCGGGCGCTGGCTCACGGTGCACCGCTCGATCGTCCTGTCGGCTGGCAGGACTGGAACTGGGATCCCGTCATTTTGCTGAACCTCGTGTTGCTCTTCTGGCTCTATCAGCGCGGCTGGCAAAAGTTGCAACTAGGCCATGCGAGCCATTCCGGTCGCAGTTCCGAGACGGCGAGGCAACGTCTAACGGTACCGTGGCGAAGAACCGTCTTGGTAGGGGCGATAGGAGTTCTAGCCCTGGCTTTGATCTCACCGCTGGACCTGCTCGGTGAACAACTCGGCTGGGCCCATATGGTCCAGCACATGGTGTTGATGACGGTGGCGGCGCCGTTATTGATGCTGGCTGCTCCCGGATTGATCTGCCTGTGCGGCTTGCCTCCGGCAGCTCGTCGTCTGTGTCTCGCGATTCGCCGCCGGTTGGGCCGCGATTTTCAGCGATGGACATGGAGTCCGCTGGCGGTGTGGTTTTTATACGCGGTGGCAACTTGGGGATGGCATCTGCCGGAGTTTTATCAGGCGGCACTCCGCGACCCTTGGATTCATGACCTGCAGCACCTAACGTTCTTCATTTCTGCTTGCTTGTTCTGGCGGGTACTGCTCGATCCGATGGGCCGGCGTAAGCTCGCTGGAGGTTTGGCTGTGTTGTATTTATTCACGACAACTCTCCATGCCACTGTATTGGGAGTGTTGATGACGTTAGCGCCGGTGGCTTGGTATGGCGACTATGAACGGACGGTGCACTGGTGGGGTTTATCGGCGTTGGAGGATCAGCAGATTGCCGGGCTGATCATGTGGATGCCTGCTTGCGCGACCTACTTGATCGTGGCGATCGCGCTCTTTGCCAAAGCTCTCGAAGAACGTCCTGGTGAACTTCCTCATCCGCTGCTCCGCAACATGGTGGCACAATGAAATCACAAGGAAGCCGCTTCATGATCGGACTGGTCCTGCTCGGATTGGGGATGGCTGGTGCGATTGGTTTTGATTTTGTGACTCGCGGCGTGCAGCGATTTCCAGTCAATCCCCAGTGGCCGATGGGCGATGCCGATGCCAACCGGGGTAAGGCCCTGCTGACGTCTTATGGTTGTGGTGCGTGTCACGTCATCCCAGGGATTCGCCAGGCCACCGGACGAGTTGGACCAAAACTAGAAGATTTGGTGCATCAGATGTATATCGCTGGAATGTTGCGCAACACGCCTGACGATCTAATGACCTGGATCCAGCATCCTCAGGAGATCAATCCGTTGACTGCCATGCCCACGCTCGGAGTCACCGAAGAGGATGCACGCGATATGGTTGCTTATCTCTACAGTCAATGATGCCCACAAACCCAAGTCGATCCGAAGCCACGATGCCGCGACGGCAACTGAACTCGCCCACACTGCTCGACGGCCTGCTTGCCATAGCGGTGGTTGTCATTCTGGGACTCTGGGTTTACACGCGTTCTACCACTCCACGTCCCGACCAAGAGCATGCACATCTTGCAAGTCAGCACGGCGGGATCCTGATTGAGCTAGAGCCAAATCGCTATCAGGCAGAAGTTTGGATCGAACAAGACGATACGCTGCGGCTGATGACGCTCGGACAGTCGGCGAGCGAGATCATCGACGTCGAGTCGCAGGAGTTGGTGGCATACGTCGATGGAGGTGACGGGAGCGTTGTGCCGGTGCCGCTGCAACCGGAACCGCAGGCGGGCGATGAACCAGGCAGAACATCACAATTTGTCGGCCGATTGCCTTCATCACTCATGGGAAGGCCGATCTCAGCAACCGTGGCGGCGTTACAAATCGAGGGTCGACGCTATCGATTGGGGTTCTCCTGGCCGCCCACATCGTCGCACCAACCGCCGATGCCCGAAAAAGTTCACGACGAAGCGGAACGCGATCTGTATTTGACGCCGGGAGGGCGATACACGCTGGCTGACATCCAAGCGAACGGCGGCGTCACCGCATCGACAGCGTTCGCTGGATTCAAGGCGCAGCACGATTTTGATCCTCGGCCAGGAGACCAGCTGTGCCCTGTCACCCGTACCAAAGCGAACTTGGAATGTGGCTGGATCATTGGCGGACAGCGTTATACGTTCTGCTGCCCGCCGTGCATCGACGAGTTTCTAACGCTCGCCAAAGAACGTCCGGAGGAAGTTCAAGCACCTGCAGCTTATGTGAAGTCGTTGGCGATGGAGTCTGTTAACGATTCGGGCTCAGGACCAGCGCCTGAATAGCGCTCATCGCCTGCTGTAATTGCACGGCGCCGTGACTCAATCAGGTAGGCGATGGATTGCCCGAACTCAAGCGGCTGGCGGTTACATCA
>CALELC010000131.1 GCA_937904535.1 uncultured Planctomycetaceae bacterium | reverse complement strand
ACCGGCGCTAAGGTGGCCGATCACTCCGTGATCGGTCTCGGAAAATCCGACCGGCGGAGCGGTCGGCGACAAAGGGGCCGATCACTCCGTGGTCGGTCGCCGGAACTCCGACCGGCGGAGCGGTCGGCCACACTTCCATTACTGCCTTGCCGCCTTGGCATCAGCCAGAATCTTCTGCAGTTCATCCACTGCCAATGGCTTGACCAAATGGTCATTGAAGCCGGCGCTGAGCGATTTGCGGCGGTCTTCTAACGTGCCATAACCGGTGAGAGCGGCGATGTGTGTTTTACGAAACTCCGGGTCCAGTCGCAGTTGCCGAGCGACTTCAAACCCGTCAAGCTTTGGTAGTCCAATATCGAGCAGAATCAGATCGGGACGGTGCTGTTTGGCTGCCGCGATCGCCGCCACACCATCGTGAGCCGCGACCACGGTATGATCGCCAAGTTTCCTCAGCAGAATCGAAAGCATCTGAGCCGCTGAAACGTTGTCATCGACGACCAGAATTCGCAGGGGAGCAGCAGCGTGGCGAGCCTGCGATGCATCGGCCATATTCGGATGAGTTGCCAGAGTCGGCAGGCGGACAACAAACTCACTGCCGCGTCCGCGTCCCTCGCTGGCAGCCGTAACCGTGCCACCATGCATTTCCACCAAATTACTCACCACAGTCAGACCGATTCCTAGACCTCCCTGAGCGCGATCAATGGTGCGCTGGTCTTGGGTGAACAGCTCGAAAATATGCGGCAGAAGCTGGGGCGTGATTCCAATCCCGTTGTCGCGCACGCGAATTACCGCCTGATCGCCTTCGTGAGCGACATGCAGTTCGATCCGACCGGCCTGCGGCGTGTACTTCGACGCGTTGTTGAGCAGGTTTCCAATCACCTGCGCCAGACGGACCGCGTCGGCATCGAGCCAAATCGGTTCCAGCGGCAGCTGCAGTGAGAACTGCTGGTGATTGGATTGGATCAGTCCCGCCACCGTGTCGCTTGCCCGCTGCACGACCGCTGACAGCTCAACCGGTTCTCGGCGCAATTCGATCTTGCCACGCATGATTCGAGAGACATCCAACAAGTCATCGACCAAACGCACCAGATGCTCAATCTGGTGCTGCATGGTGTTGACGATCGTGTGGTCGGCCCCCATCAAATGGAGCAAATCTAAGCCACTGCGGATCGGTGCCAAAGGATTGCGAAGTTCATGGGCGAGCATCGCTAGAAACTCATCCTTTCGCTGCCCTTCTTCGCGAATCTTCTCATACAACCGTGCGTTTTCGCTGGCGATCGCTGCTCGGTGAGCGAGGTCCTCGGCCAAGGCCAAATCAGCATCGGTGTAATGCCGCTTGCCGACAGCACCAATAAAGGCGATCACACCAATCGCATGATCACGCACCATCATCGGCACACACATATAAGATGCGACTCCACGCGTCATAAGACCATCAGCAGAGCGTTCGCCATCCGCCGCATCGCTCGCGTCAGAGATCGGCAAGCGGTCGAGCAGCACGGATCGGCCAGTGCGATAGACGTCGTGAATACCTCCGAACGTCTGCAGGTCCAGTGGCCCCGGCTGAGTGAGTTTATCAATGGCTGGCAGGTCCGCAGAAGCGGCTGATGCGATGGCCAGTCTCTGGAGTTCACCTGATTCATCCGGCACGTAGATCGCGCATCCATCCGCAAAATGCGGGACAGCCAAGGTAGCGATTTGCTGAAGTGTGCTTTGGTAATCGACAAGTGTTGCCAGCGAGCGACTCGCCTCAGCCAAAAATTGCAAATCTTGTTCTTTGCGTTTGCGCTCGCTGATCTCGACGCAGACCCCGAGCATCTGCTTGGGCTGCCCGACCTCGTCGCGGACCAGTTTGCCGCGAGCCTCGATCCAGTGAATGCTGCCGTCAGGCCACACCAAACGATATTCCAGATGATGTTCCGTACCGTGTTCGGCAGCGTTGAGGAGCGACCGAACCACGCGCTGGCGATCCTCCGGATGGATGTCCTGCAAATACGCATCAAAGGTTCCGGGGAAGGTCCCAGGTTCTAAACCATGAATCGACTCCAAATGCGGCGACCAGCGGACATCATTGCTGCGAACGTCCCAGCTCCACGTTCCCATACGCCCGGCCTCTAGCGCCAGACGCAAGCGTTCTTCGCCTTCGCGATGCGCCTCCTCAGCCTGTCGCCGAGCGGTGATGTCGACACATACCGCAACGATCGATTGGATCTGCCCGTCGCGGCCACGGAGTCCCGAGACACTGTTGTTAACCCAGATATGGGAGCCGTCAGGCCGCACGTACCGTTTCTCAATTACAAAGGGCACGCCTTCGCGAGCGAGTCGCTCAAACAGTGCGAGGTTGGACACCAAATCCTCAGGATGGCTAATCTGCTGCATCGTCAGTCCGAGCAGTTCTTCGACGGGTCGGCCGATAATCTCGCAATAGCGCTGATTGGCAAACAGGTAGCGTCCGTCTAAGTCGACTTCGGCGACGCCAGCGATGCTATGAGTAACGATTCCGCGGTAACGTTCTTCGCTGTCACGCAGCGCGTCTTCGGCCCGGGTGCGCGCGGTGATATCCAGATGCACCAGGATCACTTCGCGCACCTGGCCCGCCGGATCTTTCAGCGGATAGGCGACCGCGGAGACCCACCGCCGAGCTTCCTGACCGCGGGCGAGGTCAGGCATGGTCTTCAAGGGATCGTACTCCACCGCCGGGACCTCAACGGGTTCGCCCGCAAACGCTCGTCGAATCGAATCGCTGGCCCCTTGAGCGTCCAACTGAGGATCGTTCAGCACGTTGTATTCGCGATTCCGTGCCGCCGGGATGCCCCACAACTGTTCCCACGCTCGATTGACTTGTAGCGATCGGCCGTCCGCCGCGAACACCTGGATGCTGAACGGCGCCTGCTCCATCAATCCCCGAAAGCGTTCTTCGCTCGCACGCAGCGATTCCTCGATATGCTTGCGCTGAATGAATTGGCCAAGATGCCCCCCCAGTGCAGCCATCACCCGCTGGAGTTCGGTATCGCGCGCACGCGGCATGCGGTTGAATGTTTGCAGCACGCCGAGCACTTCTCCCCCGATTTGAAGCGGAATGGTTAAGGCTCCATGCAGTCCGGCCTCCGCGGCAAACGCCAGCTCCGACTGATGCGGCTCAGCAGCCACGTCGCTGATCCAGATCGCACTGCCGCTCCGCCAGGCCTGCTCGGCCAAGTCCTGACCCGCACGCGAAATCGCCGCCACTGCGCCCGACTCGGATTGCGGCTGCGAGACTGCCGCAGAATCCCAAATGTGTAAGCAGTGCAGCGTCTTGCTCGACGGGTCGACCAGCCAAAAAGCGCCGACGTCCCAGGCCAGTCCAGCACAGATGTCACGTAAGACCTTGGGAGCCGCTTGTTCGATGCTGCGTGCTTCCGCCAGGGTCTCGGTAACGTCGAGTTGGACAGCTCCGCGGCTTTCTTGCAGCTTCCGCTCCGTACAATCGCGCATGATTTTGGCAAACCCACGGAGTTCCCCTGTAGACGTCCACAGCGGCGTCACCGACCCATTTGCCCAAAACCACGATCCATCACGGCGGACGTGCCAGCGATCATCCGCTCCGCGTCCGGTAGCCAGTGCCTGTTCGATCTCCCGCTCCGGGGCTCCCCGAGCGATGTCCTCGGGGATAAAGAACACATCGGCGCTGTGGCCAACAATCTCGTCGTGCGGATATCCGAGCAACCGCTGAGCTCCCGGCGTCCAAGTTCGAACGCGGCGCTGGGGGTCAACGACAAAAATTGCATAGTCCTGCACATGCTCGGCAAGCAGACGCTGCAGTTCCGCGTGCTCGTCGACGTGTCCGTCGTGTCGCTCATTGGTCATTGGAAAAGATTGATTCCCGAATGGGGCAGAGATGAGAAGCGACCAAGCGGTCTTTGTCCGTGCGTCTGGCTAGCCGTTGCTGCCGAATCTAAAGATCGCACCGGCTGCTCCGAGCATACCAGCCTGCGGGTGCCGCCAAGCGTTCGCAGCAGTTGCACCAGCGTTGCCGCTTGCTTGCCAACACCAGCAGACTCTGCCGCACCGCCCCCATTGCCTGCGGGGTTGCTGACAAAAATCCTACTGCAGATGCCTTTGAACCGACTTGGAAAGCTTGGTCTCTTTCGTCGGAAACAATTTGGCACGCCAGGCGGGGAAGGGTGGTAGGTCACTTGACTGAGGCGGGTGAACTCGAGGCGTGAGTGAAAGAAAACCCTCCTTCGCCAGAGGCGAAAGAGGGTCGAGTTTGAAGCCAGACACCGGTCATCGCCGGTTACTGAACTTAGTTGTTGCTTTGAGCACCACGGGGATTTTGGGCGCCACTGGGGCTTGGGAGCCCGCCGCTCCGATTGGGCGATTGATCCGGCTGAGCTTGGCTGTTGCGCGAGGCGTCGGCACGGCTTTCCTGCTCATCGCCAGCAAGTTTCTTGGACAGATCTTTCGCCATATCCAAGTGTTGTTGGGTCGTCGCATGTGCCTTGCTGACCAACTGCTGGAACTGCGGCGAACCGACGTTCCGCATCGAATCCAGTTCGGCAACCATGTGGCTATGCTTGACGATCTGCATTCCGACAAAGGTCATATCAAACTCTTTGCCTTGCTCAGCTTCCTCAAGCATCCGGCGAGCCATCTGCAGGGTGTTCTGAGCGGTTTGCTCGGTCACCTGAGTCAACTGCTGCGGGATCTCTTGGCCTTGGCTCTGTTGAGCCAGACCGGTTTGGTCTAAGCGGTCTTGGCCGATTTCACTGCGACCAACCGTGTCTTGGCCGGGACGGCTCTGGCCAGGTTGGCTTTGACCGGCTTGCCCGAGCTGAGTCTGGCCGGGCAGCGGTTGGCTGACACGGTCTTGACCGGGCTGAATCGGCTGATCACTTTGAGCTTGGCCAAGGCGATCGGGGCTGCTCTGTCCCGGCAGCGCTTGCCCCGAACGGGCTGGATCGATCTGGCCGGGCTGTGACGAACGGGCACCGCTCTGGCCGCCCGACTGCAGTTGCTCCAGTTCTTGGTTCATCTGCTGATGGTCTTGCACCAGCTTTTGAGCGAACTTCTTAACGTCTTCGTGTTCGGCCTTTTGCGCTGCCATTTGGCCCAGTTCAATCTCGGCCTTATTGCCCAGCATCATCTTCTTGATGAAGAAGTGTTCGACGCTCTTGTCGGCATGCGCACCTTGGGAGCCATGGGCTTGGGCGCCGACCTGGCCATCGAGTTGGATCTGGTTGCGCTGACGGTCTTGATCACGTGGGGCTTGGGTGCTCGGGTTTTGGTCGCTTTGCAGACCGCGATCGCTCTGCTGAGCCTGGCCGCGCTGCTGAATCTGGTTCTGCAATTGTGCTGGCCTCGGTGACTCTTGAGCCACTGCTGCGAGGGGTGACAAACAAAGAACGCAAGAAGCAACAAAGAAACGCAGGTATGTCTTTCTCATCACTCAAACTCCATGGGGGAACGGGTAAGCGGTTTACGCCGGATGCCCCTGGCGAGCAAAGGTTATGCCCACTCGCCATTTCTTCGTCACAATCGGTAAACCCGCGGTTTCGCCACAAAACTGGCTGAAGATCGCAATTGCAGTGATCGGTGATCGCCCAGCGAATGCCCAGGTCTGCCGCCTGTGCCGCCAATCAGCGCCAGCTGAACGATCTTAGCTGAGTGAATCTCGATTCTTATATGATAGCAAATGTAATTCCGCACTCCTTAATAGTGAAACTCGTGCCCTTGCCTCTTGGATGTTGCGATCGCCAGACGGCGGTCCAGCAGGCACTGGATTGCGTCTGAGCCTGTCAGGTGTTCGGCGAGCCACTTGGTACATCGATTGCTCGACCTGCCGGAGTGATCAAGTAACGCAACCGGCAGAACTGCAGCACTTCTGCCCGTGCGCTGTGGGCGACCAACCGAAACCGGAGGCAGTGATGGCATCAGCAGAATCGACTCGTACGTGGACTGGGGACTCACCTGCGCTGGCGACACAGCAGGGCGCTTGGCAAGACGAACTGGAGCTAGCGGAAGACCATGGCGAGGTGTGGCAATCAGCTTGTGAACTGAATGACGTCAACGTCGGCAGTGGTGAGCGGACGGTTTCGCTGGCTGCCGGCGCGATTCTGGCCTTACTGGGTCTCGAACGCCGCGACAAATTTGGCTGGCTCGCAGCTGGCCTCGGCGGAGCGATGATCTATCGTGGGCTGACCGGCCATTGCCATCTCTATCAAGCGCTCGACGTCAGCACTGTTGATGAGCAGCCTCATCATCTGGTGGAGCCATCCGCCGTCGCCGTTCGGAATCGGATTCCAGCCGCCGATGGCATTCACGTCAGCGAATCATTTTTGATCAACCAGCCCGCCGAAAAGCTTTATGACTACTGGCGACGACTGGAAAACTTGCCGCAGATGCTGACACACCTCAAGTCGGTGCAGGTGGTTGACGAGCGTTTGTCGCGGTGGATTGCTGAGGCGCCGGGGATCGCTGGTGGCGAGGTGCAGTGGGATGCGGAAATCATCGCCGATGAACCGCATTCGCGGATTGCCTGGCAGTCGCTCCCTGGTTCGAGTGTTGCGAGTCATGGTTCGGTGACCTTCACCAAGGCACCTGCCGATCGTGGTACCGCCGTGCATGTGGAAATGCGGTATTCGCCCCCCGGCGGGCAACTCGGCCACTGGATCAGCAAGCTGTTTGGTGAAGCCGCCGACCAACAAATTCGTGAGGACCTGCGGAACTTCAAACGTCTGATGGAAACCGGCGAAGTGCTCACCATCGCTGGCCAGCCCCGCGGCAGGTGTAAGTAAACGAGAACGCCTCCGTCACCCGCGTTCTTCTGTTGTGTTACCTCTCTGACTTCACGCCCTGTTGCCGTTGGTCGTCCGGCGGTGCGTCCCTGATAAAAGGATCTGATGATGAAAGCGCTCGTTTGGTGCAGTCCTTACAACGTCAATGTTGAGACTGTCCCGGATCCCAAGATCCTCAACCGCCGCGATGCCATTGTGCGCATCACATCGACCTGCATCTGTGGGTCCGATTTGCACCTCGTTGACGGCTTCATTCCGTTTATGAAACCGGGCGATATCCTCGGACACGAGCCGATGGGGATCGTGGAAGAAGTCGGCCCTGGCGTCGACACCAGCAAAGTGAAAGTCGGCGACCGCGTTGTTGTTCCCTTTCCAATCGCCTGCGGTGAATGTTTTTTCTGTAAGCGGCAACTTTATAGTTGCTGTGACAACACCAATCCGAAAGCACACCTTCCCGAAAAGACATTCGGCTTTTCCACAGCTGGAATCTTCGGGTATTCGCACCTCACCGGTGGATATGCAGGCGGGCAAGCCGAAATGATACGGGTGCCCTTTGCGGATGTGAACTGTCAGGTCATGCCAGAAGATTTGACGGACCATCAACTGGTGATGCTGTGCGATATCTTCCCAACGGGCTACATGGCGGTCGAACAGTGCGGCGTGCAGCCGGACGATACGGTTGCGGTCTGGGGATGCGGCCCGGTGGGCCAATTCACAATCCGCAGCGCCCAACTGCTCGGGGCCCATCAAGTCATCGCCATCGATGATGAAAAGAAAGTACCGGAACGCATGCAAATGGCTCGTGACGTCGGGGCGATCACCATCGACATGCACGACGAAGACGTGTTCGAACGATTATTAGACCTCACCGGCGGCATCGGCCCAGATGTCTGCATCGATGCGGTCGGCATGGAAGCCCATGGCTATCGCGCGATGGAATCGCTCTATGACAAAGTAAAAACCAACTTGTTCATGGAGACCGAACGGCCGCACGCCTTGCGGCAGGCGATTGAATGTTGTCGCAAAGGCGGCACCGTTTCAATCCCTGGGGTCTATGGTGGGATGGCCGATAAGATTCCGCTCGGCGCTCTCATGAACAAAGGCCTGACGATCAAGTCGGGACAGACCCACGTGCATCGCTATGTGCCGGAATTGCTCGATCACATCCGACAGGGACGGATCGATCCGAGTTTCGTCGTCACCCACCGACTGCCGCTGAGCGAAGCGCCTTACGCCTACAAGATGTTCCGTGAAAAAGACGATGGGTGCATCAAAGTCGTACTTGACCCGATGGCGTAGCGGCCGACTACTTGCGTTCGGTTAGGCTCAAGGGCTCAAAGCCTAAGCGAAGAGTACTTGTTTACCGCTCCCGGAATTGCTGTTGGCGATATTCGGGTAGTTGACCAC
>CALELC010000130.1 GCA_937904535.1 uncultured Planctomycetaceae bacterium | reverse complement strand
CGCCGGCACCCGCGCACGACATGAAATCGTGGATCGACTGTTTAAGAGATTTGCTCAACAAACGGAAAAGCGGCACTTCTTTGTAGCTAAGATCCTGTATCCGGAATGCGGGGCAGCGGATTCCCATGGAAACTGCGAACATCCAGAATTTGAAGGCCGGCTAATCTACATCAAGCCCTGCCTGACCGGAGATGAAGGCCTGCAGCTTTGCAACTATGCCTTCAGACACACCGAGTTTCCTCACGAATCGACGCTTGACCAAGCATTTGACGAAGCCCAGTTTGAAGCCTATCGGCGATTGGGATTTCACTCGGGGATCGACCTCTGCCGCGAGCTGCCCGACCCGCAAGGCGTTGACCGCAAGGACCGCGAGCCTTCGCTATGGTCCGCGGATGCCCCATGG
Organism: uncultured Planctomycetaceae bacterium; assembly: GCA_937904535.1. GTDB lineage: Bacteria > Planctomycetota > Planctomycetia > Pirellulales > Pirellulaceae > UBA6163. The sequence goes on along the minus strand of CALELC010000130.1, from coordinate 10,817 downwards.
AACCTGAACAGGGTGTGCGACCGCCTACTGGGACGCGATAATTTCGGCGTAACCGCAATCCACAACCGCGTGCGCAATCAAATCCAGGAATTGATCAAGAACTGGAACCCTGAGAGCGGTGACGGTCAGATTGCAACGGCTTTGGCAAACTTCGGAAGCGATCTGAGCCTTGCCGCTGACCTGTTGGCACAATTGCCAGCACATGACGACGGCATCTCACTGCACTCCGCAATGAGCGAGCACTTCGACCAGCGGGCGGTGTCGCCACTGGCAAACCTGCTCCACGCCAATGCCCAGAGAGCCGAGCAAAACGACGCCGTTCAGCGAGCAATCACCTGGCTCGACCAACTCTCAAGCGACGACGAGCAGATCGACCTCAAGCAGGTAATCGCGCCTTTGGCAGAGGTCGCTCGCTGGACCACCAACGCCACGACCGGAGCAAAAGCCATTCGGCTGCTGGTACAGATTTCGGAAATGTCAGACGAACACAGACGTGAAGTGCTTCGCGGACTGCGCCAAGCATGCAAAAACCCCTCACTAGAGGCCCTGCAATCCGCCGCGCGAGAGGCGATTTCAAACCTGCGAAAGCGGCAACCTGCCCCGGCGCCTCATCAAAGCAATGGCCGAGCCAAGTCCGCGAAACCAACCACTGAGGAAACAACAACGCGGTTGGTGCGACGCAAAAGATAGAGCGGCCCAAAGCACTCAGTGCTGGCCAGCTACCCCGCTAGGACTCGAACCTAGAATGACTGAACCAAAATCAGTAGTGTTGCCGATTACACCACGGGGCAGGGTTGGCTTGTGTGGGCGGGAGTGTAGCAAAAACGTCTGAGTTGCCAAAGAGGCCCTCACGCGGATTTTGCAATTTCTAATTTGGCTCCCCATGGGCAGGCGGCACAGACCGATTTTGCGGGTGTTGCGGCCGCGACGAAAGTGGCTGAAGTTCGCCCGCGGGAGCCGCTGGCTGCGACAGCCCTCCGGCGGTCACCCCGAGCTGGGAAACGGTGAAGGCCAGCCGCTGCATCTCGCTGGCTAGGTCAACGTTCACCAGCCCGACTCCCTTGGGCAACTTGAGCGACGTCGGCGAGAAGTTCAGGATGCCGCTAATTCCCGCCTCCGCTAATTCCGCGGCAACCTCCGCCGCGACTTCCGCAGGGACCGCCAAGATCGCCAACTGCGGCCGCTGTCGCCGCACGTAAGCGGCCATCTCCTCAGCGGGGTGAATCTCGACACCGCCCACCGAGGTGCCCGCCAGCGCCGGATCGGCATCAAACGCGGCGATGACGTGAAATCCTTGCCGTTCCAGCCCGCGGTAACGCAGCAAGGCGTGACCGAGTGAACCGGCTCCCACCAACACCACGTTCCAATGGATTTCGGCCCCGAGCGTGACGCCGATGCGGTCCATCAAAGCGGCGATCGGATACCCCAGGCCGCGACGTCCGACCGCTCCAATCGCCGCCAAATCTTTGCGGACAACGGCCGGCGAAACATCCAAACAGCGTCCTAACTCCGTGCTGCTGACCGAGAATCTGCCGGCTTCAGCCAGCCGCTGCGATTCGCGCAAGTACAGGCTCATTCGACCGACCGCGGCGGTGGGCAGACGTACCGATGCCGTTGGAGCGTTCATCCGAGGTCCCGAGATGATCCACGGTTGCTTGGGGATCCACAGCGGCGATCCGGTCCGCGGGGAGGGCCAACCATCTTAGCTGGTCGGCATAATCGTTACCAGCGGAACGGACAGACATCCCAGACTCACCAAAACACCCTTTTTTGCTTTGATCCCCGGTTTACGTGATCCACATTTCATTCGCAGACGATTTAGACCGTGCACCACTAATCTTCTTCCTCATCCTCATGTCTTACCACGCTGCTCGTCTAAGCGTGATGAGTCTCCGGGCCGGGCAGAAGAGATCGGTGACAGCGGCCGCCCGTGGGGGGTAGTGCCGGTTGCTGCGTCCTATCAATCCAACGTACGAAAAAACTTCGGAGAAAGAGCATGAAAAGGCTGTGGATGATTCCCGCCTTGGCGATCACGGCGATCGCCGCGGGAGCGAAACCCGCCGACGCTGCGTATTGCGGCGCGATCAGCTATCAAGGCTGTTGTGGCGGCTCGGTGGTTGCGGAAGGCGCCGGCGAACAGGCCAGCGCTGAAGCTGACGGCAGCGCTGTCGGCTCCAGTGAAGCCGGTTGTGGTGCCTACACCGTGATGCGGACCGTTCGTGAAACGGTTTACGAGCAGCAGCAGCAAACTCGGTATCGCAAGCGGTTCGAGACGTACTACGAAGACCAAGTGGTCAATCGTACCCGCTGCGTGCCCGAGACCCAGACCCGCGAAGTTCAGTACACGGTCATGGTCCCGCACGTCGAACAGAAGACGCGCGAAATCAACTACACCGTGATGAAGCCGGTCTATGAAACCAAGACCAAAGTGATCAACTACACCGTCCAAAAGCCGGTGTACGAGACCAAGCAGAAGACGATCAACTACACCGTGATGAAACCGGTGTACGAGCAGAAGCAGCGGGTGATCAACTACACCGTCCAAAAGCCGGTGTACGAGACCAAGACCCGTGAGATCAACTACACGGTGATGAAGCCGGTGTACGAGACCAAGACTCGGGAAATCAACTACACCGTGATGAAGCCGGTGTACGAGACCAAGACCCGTGAGATCAACTACACGGTTTACAACAAGGTCCAAGAACAGAAGACTCGGACCGAGCACTACACCGTCACCAAGCCGGTGCAGTACACCAAGACGATCCAGGTCAAAGGCGGCCACTGGGAAACCGTGACCGAAGAAGTCCCTGGTCCGGTCATCCGTCGGACGGTTCGCGAGCCGGGCAAGTGGGTCTTCGACCCTTGCACTTGCCGCTGCGTGTACTGCCCCGGTGAATGCCGCGTCGAGTGCGTGCAGTGCCCGCCGAAGACGATTTGCAAGAAGGTTTGGGTTCCGACCTGCGAAACGAAGGAAATCGTTTGCACCAAGTACGTGACCGAGTGCTGCACTCGTGAAGTCCCGTACACCGTGTGCAAGCTGGTCCCCGAGTGCCGCACCAAGACCTGCACCTACACCGTGTGCCACATGGTCCCCGAGTGCCGCACCAAGACCTGCACCTACACCGTGTGCAAGATGGTCCCCGAGTGCCGCACCAAGACCTGCACCTACACGGTTTGCCGGATGGAAACCGAATGCCGTCAGAAGGTGTGCAACTACACCGTCTGCCGCATGGTTCCCGAGTGCCGCACGAAGGTTTGCAACTACACGGTTTGCCGCATGGAAACCGAGTGCCGTCAGAAGACCTGCACCTACACGGTCTGCAAGATGGTTCCCGAATGCCGCACCAAGACCGTCTGCTACAACGTGTGCAAGATGGTTCCCGAATGCCGCACCAAGACGGTTTGCCACACGGTTTACCGCCAAGAGTGCTACCAAGAGACCATCAAGGTCAAGAAGTGCCGTGAGGTTTGCGAACCTTACTGCGTCACCGTCTGCGTACCCAAAGTGATCTGCCGCGAAGTGCCGGTCACCGTGTGTGCTCCGGTTTGCAACCCCTGCTGCCCCGCACCGGCCGCTCGTGGTTGCGGCTGCTAAGCACGCCCTCGGTGCCCGATCCAGGCCGGTTCCCCACGGGGCCGGCCTGCGACGGTCCGAACTGATTCCGAACGAGGATTGCAGGACGCGTTGATAGGGGAGGGTGGCATTCAGTTCGCTGGATGTCACCCTCTTTTCATTTCCCCCCAATCACTTCCGCACTCGCTGCCGCTCGGGCAAGCCTGAACGTTACTCGGGCGTCGTTGCCTGCCCATACCGCCCGTCCCCGGGCGATGCCGCGAATGCCGCGGCCACATGCTTAACCGGCTCGTCTCGCTGCCCCACCCGCTGCTCTCGGGCGGATTGCAAGGCTCTCGGCGTTCTCCGAGGTCACGCTGCTAGCGGTCCGTGGCGACCGCCGCTTGCTGATCGCTCGCCGCGCAGCTGGGATCGGTCTCACCTGCCAGCGGTCGATCTCATTTCGCAACGCACATCCGGCCGCTCACTCGCCGTCTCAGGACTGGAAGTTAACTCTTTTTTTATACAGAAAACTTTGCGCACTTTACCTATATGGTAGGATTGCGCATTCGCATTCCGACCTTGCTGCGGGCACCGCTCGCCCGCGCAGCACGTGCAGTTGCCCTACTTAGGGGCCACTTGTCGGCATGCCGTTTGCTCGCTGCTGAGCGTTCGCCGTCAGCTGGGATCAGCTTGATCGAGTCGTTTTCCGAGCTGCTCCAGCGGAGCGTGGTTCAGCCAGTTTGGTTCAGTGTCGTTTTTGCCCCAATCCCCCTTATCCCCATCTCTATGTGATTGCCGCTGAGGTCAACGTGCCGCGGCCTCCTTCCAGCGGCATGCGGCGGTCCCGGCAGCACAACATTAGCGAGTAACCTTTATCATGAGCCGACTGCTTTGCGTCCCTATCCTCTGCGTCACTGCGCTGTTCGCCGACACCGCAGTCGCCGATTGGTCAGACGCGATTTTCCCGATCAAACGTCACGATTTCGGTACGGTCGCGGTCGCATCCAAAACCGAGTTTCGGTTCCCGGTCCAGAACACCACCGCTAAACCGCTGCATATCCAAAGTGCACGGACCAGTTGCGGCTGTACGACGGCGATCATCGAAACTCCGTACGTGGAACCGGGCCAAACCGGCTGGATCACGGCGCGTTTCAACACCGACACGCATCGCGGCCGCAAAGGCGCCACGATCACGGTGGTGATCGACGAGCCGTTCTATACCGAAGCCCGGCTGCGCGTGGATGGCTACATTCGCCAAGACATCGTGTTCCACCCCGGCGCCATCGAGTTTGGGACTCAAAGTCTCGGCCAAGAGCTGACTCGTTCAGCCAAGATCCTGTATGCCGGCCGCAGTGATTGGGCCGTGGTCGATGTGCTCAGCAACAAGCCTTGGATGTCGGTTGACGTCAAGCAAGAAAGCCGCAGCGGCGGCAACGCCACCTACCTGCTGACGGTCACGCTGGCTCCCACGGCTCCTGCTGGCTTCTTCCAAGATGAGCTGATTGTGGTCACCAACGATCGCAACATGCCGCGAGTTCCGCTGCGGGTCAGTGGCGAACTGGAAAGTGAACTGACCATCTCGCCCCAGTCGATCGCCATCGGCTCGGTACAACCGGGTGAAGTAATCGAAAAGCGGTTGGTGATCCGCGGCAAGGAACCGTTTGTGATCGAGTCGATTCAGGTCAAGGGTTGGCAGGTGTCGTTTGAACCGGTCACCGAACCGAAGACCACGCATGTTGTGCGGGTGCAGTTCAAGGCCGACGGCGAAACCACCGGCCAATTGACCGGCCGAGTGATTGTCACCACCAGCGGCGGGATCAGTGGGTCGGCCGCCGCGATGCTGACCGCGATCGTCCGCAACCCCTGATCAGCACCGCCAGAACCCCCAAATTCAGCCGCCTAGCCGACGTTGCTGGGCGGCTGAGCCAATTTAGGGGAGCTCTACGGGCTGGCCAGGTGAGTGGCATTCTGCCCGCTGCAGCGACCTGTAGAAGTCAATTTGTCTCGGCTTGAAAGTTTTCACGCGGATTTCTCATCATGTGGCCGATGTCTACTCAAGACCTCGATAGCCAGCGGTAGATCCTCAGCGATCCCGCGGTCACTTTGCCCAGCGATCCAGCCATCGCTGCGGCCAAATCTGACACCGTGATGCACAGGAAGCCGAGTTTTGAAAAATGCGATACTCACCACGGCCGCTTGCGGCCTAAGCCTTGGAATCAGCGGCGCTGCCTGGGCAGAGGTGGGGAGCTCGTATGTCCCGCCGCCGCATTGGAACACGTTTAACGTTCCCGCCAACGAGACTCCCCCAGAAACGAGCGAACCAGCACTGCCCCTGAGCGAGTTCGGAAGTTCGCTGCTCAGCGGTGATGTTAACCTGCTGCCGCTGCCGCAGGAAATCGCCGCCGAAGCTTCTAGCTTGCTGCCCAGCACACCGATCTGGGATATGTCGAGCGTCTATGGCAGCGGCCTGTCGAGTAGCGAGGCACCGAGAAGCTTCAGCGGAGAAGCATGGCGACCTGTTGAGCCGGAAGCGGTTTGCGACCCGTTGTTTCCGTGGTTCGGTAGCAGCGAATTGCTATTTTACTCGCTCTCCGGCAGCACCGACCGGCGACTCCTAATCGACGCGGCGGCCCCGGGTTCGACGGCGCTCAGCACGCGGAGCGTCGATCCGGGCAGCGGTCTGGGCTTCGACCTGATGTTCGGCCGCTATCTCGAAAACGGCGATCACGCCCTTTCAGTGAACTACCTGAACTTTGATCCGGGCAGTGAAACGGCCAGCGCTACCGCGGCAGTCGCGGGTGACTGGATCGCCGCCATTCCCGCTTGGGACAATGTCGGCTACTACGATGATCCTGCCGACCTCGGATCCGACTTCGAAGATCTGGGCAGCATCCTCGCGGCAATGTCCGACTATGAAGTCCGCCGCGATCTAAGGTTCCAGGGTTTGGAACTCGACTTTTGGTCCTTTGGTTTGGGTGGCGGCCGACGAGTCAGCCCACCGCCCGGTGGCGGGTTGCGCTGGGGTTGGACTCAGCGAGCGCTGGCGATGCTCGGCCCAAGCTATCCGCGATATGGGTTTAGCGGCTTGGGCGGAGCGCTCGAGGTTCCCACCGCCGGCACTCACCAATTTGCTGTTTCGCAAGGGTTTCGCTGGTTGCAGATCCGCGACGAGTTCGATTTTTTGGCCAGCGGATATGTAGCGGCTCCTGGCGATCCGCTCCGCGGCGACCAGCGATATGCCAGCGAAGCGCAAAACGACTTATTCGGCTACCAGCTCGGAGGTCGCTGGAACTACCGGGCGTCCGCTCGATTCAATCTCGGTGCCGCGGTCAAAGTGGGGATCTATGCCAACAGCGTCGAAGTCGACCAGCGCATCGGCGAAGCTGGTTTGTTGGCACAATATCGCAATGATTTGACTCCCGCAGGCCGAATGAATGTCAATGATCGGAATCAAAGCACGGTCCTAGCGACCCTGGGTGAACTCGACCTGGGGGGAGGCTACCGTTTGAGCGACGCCTGGACGATTCGCGGCGGCTACCGCATCACCGGCATCTCCGGTGTGGCGACGACACCGAGCCTGCTCAATCAAGACCTTTACTCGCCAGGGTTGTCGGCCCGCGACGCCGCCAACGACAGCTTGATCTTGCACGGAGCTTACGCGGGGGCAGAACTGAACTGGTAACCCTTCACGTTCATTCAGGGAGATGCTCCCTGGGTGAACGTCACACCGAGTTGATTGACCGACGGAGCGACTCAATCGGGCGGAATCATTGACCGCGACGCTTGCAGTTAGGTCGAACCAAGCACCTCTGAACGGCGCAAGCGGTTCAGAGGTGTTTGCGTTTTGGCCGCCTCCGCAAGGCTCCGTGTGCCAGCTGCCAACTTGCGTTTCCGCTGCCGAGCTAGGGCGCGATCGCGGCGATCGCGGCGAGCAGTTCGTCGCTCAGCGGCACAGCGGCCGCATTTTCGCGGATTTGCTCAGGTGTTTTGGCGCCCACCAATGCCCCGCTCACACCCGGCTGCGACAGCGCCCAGCCGATCGCCAACCGTGCGACCGTCGTATCAAATCGCCGTGCAATCGTTTCCAGCAGATCAATCACGTCGTGCGCACGACGCCGCTGCTCGCCCTGGAAAATCGCATAGCCGGGGCGGCTATCCGCTGCGGGGAATTGATGGTCACGGCTGATTTGGCCGGAGAGCAAGCCTTTCATTAGCGTCCAGTAGACAAAGCAATCGGCGCCGAGTGACTGGGCCGTGCGAATCAGCGGATCGAGCGAATGTCGCTGCAATAGATTTAAAGGACACTGAATCGCAGCGCAGTCGACATACTGCGAAAACTGCGTGAGTTCCTCGACATTGACGTTGCAGATTCCAATCGCATCAGCCAAACCTCGGCGTTGAAGCTGCAGCAGCGCCTCAGCCGACCGCAGCAGATCGACTTTCGGATCGATCGCGTGCAGCAACAACCAGTCAAATTTCTCAACACCCAACCGCCGCAGCGATTCTTCCGCATCGAGCGTCAACTGTTTGGGCGTGCCATCGGTGTAACGTTGTTTGTCGTTGCTCCAGCGCTGGCCGACTTTGCCGATCACTCGCAGGTGTCTACCTTGCTCGGCGGCTTGCCCGCGGCGGGCACGCAACACTTCTCCCAGCAAACGTTCACATTCGCCCTCGTAACCGTAGCTGAAAGCGGTGTCGAAGGTATCGATCCCCGCATCAATTGCGGCATGAATGGTTTGCCGCGCTGTTTCGGGATCCACTGCGCTGGAAGTGATTCCGGCGAGCGGCCAAACACCAAGAATAATCGCTGACATAACGAATCTTACTTTCGTTGGATAAACAGGTTCTTCCGTGATCCGGTGGCCGAGGAGCCACGTCAATTTAAGTCGCGCAGTGATGCTGTGAGGGACGGAGCGACGGACACATGTCACCCCGATTCGGTTTTGATGCGGCCTGTCTGGAGCAAGCCCGGGCGGGAGCAACCGGTGGTTCGGTCTCAGGATGCCACGTCGCAGAAGTGCAGGCAACAACTCGCGTCCATCGGGCTTACCGCACTCGCACTCGCCTGCCTGACCAGATCAGGCCTTAGCACTGCTGCACAAGTCGAATTGCCAGGCCGCAGCAAACCCACATCCCGATCGGGGAGCGAGGGCGAACCTCCTACGAGCGCGGCCCTAGAGGGAAGCAAGACGCGCTGGTCCATAACAATCACTAACCGACAGCTTCCAGTCGGCGTGCCGCATCGACGCAGGACTCGACCGTCGGCGTTGCAGCTCGCACGGTCATTTGCACCGACCAGCGACCCGAGGCATCGCCTTGGACATGCCAGTGCGGCATCACGCAAACGCTCTGTTGTTCCGCCTTCCAGTCCGCACCGCTCCAGCGATGTGTCGATACCGGGAATGCCCACATCCCACCGCGACGGTTGGTTTCCAAATCGATTGCTAAGCCCAATGTCTGATCGATCAGCCCAATTCGATCGACATCATGCAGATCGAGCGACTGTCCCAGGTGCCCCAGCCGTGTCCCGCTCGCACCGGTGAAGAAGCGATCCTCGGTTCCAGCGGATAGACCCGCAAAGTTCATTTCAATCCCGAAATGAAAGCTGCGACCGGGTGGCAAATTTTCTAATAGATAGGTGATCCCAATTTCGTCGCTTCCTGCAAACAGGGTAACGGCTTTGGTGATCGTGAGCGGCATTCCCCAGGCGTGTCCATCGCGGCGCATCTGCAACTGCACCCGGTCGCTCGCTCGTCGGACTTTCGCCGTGAACGGCTGATCGACAAAGTCACCGCGTTGCAGCGTTGCTCCGGCTGCGACCTGTTCGAGCGTCACATCGTCATCGAAGAAGTGATCCATCATCGACTTGCGTGAGTACCGGTCATACGTGGGCTGCTCGATCCCGCGCTGGTCGGCCGCTCCGCCAAGCATGCCATGCTGCTCCCGCGAGTGCTGCACTGGATGATTTGCTAGGCGGTGGTGCTCAGCCTCGGGGCGCCGCTGCAACGTGGCCAACAGGTTGTGCGCAATCGACCTCAGATCCCATTGGTACAGCCGACCGCCGTGGCTCGGATCGAGCCACAGTGTGAACTGATTGCTCGCTAACCGCACTTCATGCATCAGGTCGTAATTAAAATCCTCGACCTTCGCCTGCACAAACTTATCACCGTAGGGCAAGGTTTCACCGAGGGTGGCGAACACGCGGTCCAACAGCGTGTCAGCTTGGATTAATTCGCGATAAACTGCACTGCGCAAGTGAGGCTGATAGATCCCCCCTGAACTTGCCGGCCAATAAGCGTTGTGACACTGGCCGCGGTAGAGGTGCTCGCGAATCACGGCCAATTCGCCGCGGTCCCCGCCAGCGGCCTGTGCCTGTTGCAGCCGTCGCGAGACGTGCATCATGTGCGCAACCATCTCGTCGGCTTCCGCGTATTGACGCTGAAAGTTCCGGAAGCTGCCAGCCTGGATAAATGGCTGAAGATCTTCCCACTGGGGCGCCGCCTGCAGCGCTGTCATCGCTTGTTCGCAGACCAGTTGGCTGCGGACCGGCAGCGAGCGCAGCGACAACTCACGAGGACTTCCCGCAGGCAGATACACCTTGCCCTTGGGCCGCGTCTGCTGCACGGCTTGCCCCAGGGTGATGACCCGCAACCAGCGGGCGTTGGCCGTCAGCTCAGCGAACAGCGATCGCAGCCAGCCCCGATTACAACCCTGCTGTTGGGTGGCCTCATCGGCGGTCCATTTTTCGCAGTCAGCCCCCAGCGTTAGCACAGAGCCTGGATGCGACTGCGCGATTTGCCAACAGTAATCGATCGTTTCTTGAACAGGTTTGCCCGGAACCAAACCACGCAGCCGCTCCGAACTCGGAAAGACTCGCAGCACCGCTCCTTCATCTTCGCTCAGGAAACAGCCCACCAGTGGATCACTGACCAGCCCGGCAGACTGGAATAAAGAATCATCCAAGACGGTGTATTCGACGCCAGCTGCGGCCAGGTCGGCCGTCAAGCTCGGTTCCCAGACGAGTTCCGGGGTCCAAATACCCGAGACCTCTCCCCCCAAGGTCCGCTCGAGCCAGGCGGAGTAGCTACGGATTTGGCCGATCCGGTCGCGCCGCGGCAACATCGTCAGCACGGGTTCGTACTGCGGCCCCCCCAAGATTTCAATGCGTCCTGCATCGACTAACATTCGCACACGGTCGACGTACTCCGGGTGCCGCTCCGCCAGCCACATCAGCAGCGGTCCGCTGAGATGCAACGAGATT
>CALELC010000129.1 GCA_937904535.1 uncultured Planctomycetaceae bacterium | reverse complement strand
GAACTTGGATTTCATGCGGTCGAGAACCGCCACTACGTCACCGACGTCCACGCGACGGTTCTGCACCAACTCGGACTCAATCCGCGGCAGCTCGCCTTGCCAGGACGCAAACGGATTGAAAAAGACTATGGTCAGGTGATCCGCGAAATCATTGCCTGAGTTGGCGATTGCGGAACTGCGCCGCCGCGTAGAAAACCAGACCGGCGGCCAACGTCGCCAGTGCAACGACAAACTCAGCCGGATTTCGCCACCCGGCGATCGTGGCCGTGAGCAACGTACCGGCGACAAAAATCAGCGGTGGCCACGGATAAACGGGGACACTCAGCTTCTCACCACGAGCTCGCAACACAAACAGCGTTGCCACCGTCAGCGCTGCGCTGAGCGAAAGCGTCAGCCCGAGGTAAGACAATAACTGCCGCAGCGACGCGATCTGGATCACCACAATCGCCAGCACAGCTTGAGCCGCAATGGCCGCCCGTGGCGTCTCGCCCACCAGCCGAAAAAAGCTCGGCAGAACGCCGTCGGCAGCCATTTGAGCGTACACCCGCGGCCCGGTCATCATCAGCGAGGACACGCTCGTAGCCAGCGACAACAAAATCGTGATCCGAAACAAAAACTCTAGCGAGGGGCCGCCGATGTAGCGGGCGGCCTGAGTGGCGACGTCGGGATTGCCCAACACCTCATCGCTCGGCGGCGCGAATACAAACACACTGTTGAGCACCAGGTAGACCAGGGTGACCAACAGTGTGCCGATCAGGAGCGCTCGTCGGACGGTGGTCCCGCCGTCCTGGACCTCGCCGGTGATGTAAATCGCTGCGTTAAATCCGCTGTAGCTCAGCGAGATCCACATCAGGCTGACCGCAAAGGTGGCAATCGGCCAGGGCGACGGCCCCGCGGGCGCAGTCGCCAGTCCCTGCCACGGCGGCTGCGAGCTAAGGAAGGAATAGGCTGCGATGCCCACAAAAATCGTAAGCACTAGTAGCTTGAAAACGACCATCAGATCCTGCACGCTCGAACCGATTCGCAGTCGCAAACCATGTAAGATGGCCGCTGCGGCGACGAGTGCAGAGGCGACCCCATTCCAGGAACCCGCCCATGTCGACTCGGCTGAACGAGCCGCCGGAAGGTATTGCTCGAAGGTCAATGCTGCCAGCGCGATCGCGCCGGTGAAACCAGCGAGCAACGACACAAATCCCGCAACACTGCCTGCGGCCGGGTGCAAGGCGCGCGACAGAAAGAGGTACTCTCCGCCAGACTGCGTAAATCGCTCGGCTAATGCCCCATAGCTGATCGCCCCACAGATGGCCAACAGGCCGCCTGCCAGCCAGGCAGCCAACACCACCAGCGGTGAACCCAGATCAGCTAAGGCAAAGCCGCTGGTCGTGTAGACGCCTGCCCCGATCATGCTGGCGATCACCACGTTAACGGCGGAAAATAGCGTGATCCGAGCGCCGGTCGGTCGGGGCGGTGGAGAGGGTTCGGTGAACAAGCGACAACCCGGTGGCTAACGGATTAAGATCGGCGCTCCCGACGTCCTGCGGAGCGTCCCTTGACCACGACGCCGACGAGCACGACGTGTAGGATCAGATTGTAATGCCAAGGCATCAGGCGTTGCCGCCGCAGCCATTGCCAATCCAGCCACCGGTTCGGAGCCACTCAAACCATGCGCCAAGTGCCCACGAGGCAGATCATTCCCGGCATCTCGCTCGACGCATCCGGGCTAGCAACAGTCGATGGACCGACTGGCAAACTCCTCATCGAACTGGCATTCGAACTGGAATCGCACACGCACCACCCGGTTGATGTGCAGCACGTGCTGGCAGCGATCATCTTAGCAGTCCAGCGCGGCGAGTTGGCGCCTGGCCAGCCATTTCCGCCAACCGACATGCAGCTTTGCGGGCTGCTGGTCCGACATCTCGAAGAGCTGTTCGCACGCCACGGGGGACGTGTCGCACGTGAGGATTAAACGGCTCCAACAGATGCCGGGCGCACTGTAATGAGTACCAAAACGCCTAGAGCGGCGCGCGAACTTCATAGCGGGTTTTGCCGTTCACTTTCTGCGGCAATACCTTGACCTGGCACTGCACGCGACAGTCGGCCATGCTCATTGAATACGGCACCCAAGCCGAACCATCATAGGCAAAAGTATTCTTATCTGCGTCTTCCATGACGATGAACGGTTTGCCGTACTCGACCTTTTCCTTCCGCTCGTAGACCGGCGTCTCGCGCACCGCTGCAGGTCGCCCCTCGCGGATCATACGCTTTTGAGCCTTTTTGGCTCCGTACTGACTTTTCTTCGCCATTCGAATTTGCTCCAAGTCGGTGATTTTTCCGCTTGAAGCGGTCTGTCATCTCATTATTTCAGACTGGGATCCAGCGGCCGCCGTGACGGATCATCACCCGGCGGCCAGCACATGCGGCCGCATGACCGCACGCTTGATCGGACCAGTATCTCAGTTCGCCGCCAGGCGACGAACGCTGCACCAACACTGCACCCAGGCGATTACCACCGCACGACATGCACCGCTGTGTCAAATTTTTGACGCCAGCCTACATCGTCCGCTGGTGGTGGCAACTCGCAAGCGCAGCGCTCGGGGCGCACTAGTTGCGACCGTAGCCACCGCCACGGTGCCCACCGTCGCCACCGCGGTATCCACCGCCGCCACCGCCACGGTATCCGCCGCCACCGCCACCACTGCGATTTTCGCGTGGTTTGGCTTCATTGACCGTCAGCGGACGTCCGTCATGCTGACGATCGTGCAAGCCTTTGATCGCCGACTGAGCGCCGTTGTCTTCGCTCATCTCGACGAAGCCAAAGCCCTTGCTGCGACCAGTTTCGCGATCCTGGATCACTTCGGCGCTGCGGACTTCACCGAACTCCGAGAACAACTCTTCCAGGCCTGAACTGGTGACGTTGTAACTCAGGTTACCGACGTACAATTTCTTACCCACTCATCCAACTCCATAAAAACCAAAACTTTCGACCTTACTTTTTGCTTCCAGGTCGATTCAAGAAGCGCGGCTATCTAGGGGACAGCCATCCAGCGGGAGAGACGAGAATGAGTTGGTCGGTCTACCTAAGAACACGCCCATGCATTTCTGCATCTGTCGAACCAGAGGTAAGTGAGTCTAGCAGGTCCAACGCCCTCCACGAAATCAATTTCGGTGGATTTGAGAAATAAGACCTCGCGCAAACCTGGCGCATACGCAGCCACGGCGAATGGCTTCGTCTTCGACCGCGCCAACCTCCCCGTCAGCGTCATCGATCGCAGCTAGTTCGATTGCGGCGGGAATCGCGAGCCGTACAGCCCCTCTTTGATCTGGTGGGCGAGCGGTAAAATGCCGCTCGCAACGTTCAACACTTCGATGTTTCACTGAGGAAATCCGAGCACAAACATGATTGATTTGACCAACAAGGCCGTTGTAATCACGGGTGGTGGGACTGGGATCGGGGCAGGCATCGCCCGTGAATTAGCGCTCGCGGGTTGCCGCGTGATGGTTGGTGGTCGCCGCGAGGAACCGTTGCGTCAACTTGCTCAATCGGTGCAGTCTGCGGAGCCTGTGCGGTTTGCCCAACTCGATGTTGCCGACGACAACAGCATCCGCGAGTTTTTCCGCCAAGCTCGCGAGCAACTCGGTGAAATCGACATCCTGGTCAACAGCGCTGGAATCAACATCCAAAATCGCACCATCGCAGCGATGGAACCGGCGGACTGGGATCACGTGCTGCGGGTCAACGCCACGGGAGCTTATCGCTGCATGACTGAAGTGCTGCCAGCGATGCGGCAACGTCGCGATGGCGTCATCATCAACATCTCGTCGATCTCCGGAAAGCGCGCAATCCAGCTCGGCGGAATCGTGTACTGCGCTTCCAAGTTCGCGATGACCGCTCTCGGCACGGCGGTATCGAACGAAGTGCGGCTGGAAGGCGTTCGCGTCACCAATGTTTACCCCGGTGAAGTCAACACGCCGATTCTCGATAAGCGTCCTACGCCGGTTTCCCAGGAACACAAGAACGCCATCCTGCAGCCCGAAGACGTCGCAGCGCTGGTGGCGACCATCTGCCGTTTACCAGCTCGAGCCCACGTGCCAGAGGTCGTGATCAAGCCGACGATTCAAGAATGGGTTTGATCGTCGCTGCCGGCGTGTGATCACTCCGATGTAAGTTTCAGCCAAGCGTTGCTCAGGCGCCGGGGATGACCGCCTGACCTGAGCAATGCCGGCCCATGTGCTCGCGCAGTTACTCGCGCGATCCCGGGGTGACTTCAAGTTCAACGTGCTTGCCATCGCGGACGACGACGATCTTTACCGCCTCGCCAATTTTTAGCGCTTCGATGGCAAACGTGTAGTCGTAGATGTTCTCGATCTTGCGACCGGCCAGTTCGATGATCACGTCGCCTCCTTGCACCCCTGCTTGGGCTGCCGGCCCGGCGGGTGCCACACCCGAGAGCTTCATTCCCTTGATATCGCCGGGAGCATAGTCGGGAATCGTTCCCAGGTAGGCTGTCAGATTCGCCCGCGGCGCCTCGCTCGGCTGCGCACCTTCTTGAAGTTCAAACGGTGGCGGCTGATCGGCGGTCACGACGCCCCGGGTGATCAGCGCCAGCAGGTGAGCAATCTTGGCAGCCCCCTCATAGTTCAACTTGTCCGGGGTATCGCGCGGCGTGTGGTAATCCTCATGGGCCCCCGTAAACGCCGAAAGAATGGGCACCTCACGATTGACGAACGAGGCGGCATCGGTGGGCAAACGAGTCGCCGTCTGGTCGAGCTGGACCGGCAAACCTACCGGCAGATTACGACGCTGCACTTCATCGGCCCAGGCCGGTGAGGAGCCGACACCTTGAATCACCAGTTGATCGCGCAGCCGCCCGACCATGTCGAGATTGAGATACGCCGCAATCGCCGTCCCTAAGGGTTCGTCTTGGTCGCTCATCCCGTGGGCGGCGGCAATCATCCGTGCCTGGGGATCGTTGACGACATCGCCGAACGGATTTTCCGCGCGCGGCGCCTTGGGATAGAGCTCGAAGAACGAACGCACAAACGCTTGGGATCCAAACAGTCCCAGCTCTTCCCCGCTCCAAGCAGCGATCAGCAATTCACGCTTTCCATCCAGCTTTCCGCTTTTGTGCTGATGTGCAAAGTACTGAGCGATTTCAAGCATTGCCGCCACGCCGCTGGCGTTGTCATCCGCGCCGACATGCACCTGATCGCGTTCATCGTCGCGTGCCAGTGAGTTTGCGCCGGCACCGACGCCGAGGTGATCGATGTGCGCACCGACGATGACCAGGGGGCGATCGGGTGAGGCTTCAGTCTCACCTTCCGCGTCCGAGCCCGTCTTGCCTGCCGAGTGGCCGGCGGTTCGCAGACGTGCCAGCACATTGCGTCCGATTCCGATGTTGCGAGTGATCTGAATGTTGCCGCGGACCATCGCTCCCGGCAATTCAAATCCCATCGCCATTTCGCCGCTGTCCAGCGCTGCCTGCTCCTTCTCCAAGGATTTGCCAACTGCTTCGAACAATTTGGCGGCAACCGCATTGCTGATCGAAGCCACCGCGAGGCTCACGCCCGCCTGCGACGCGTCACGGTCAAATCGGATCAGTTCATTTTTCAAACTGCTGGTCGGCCCTGTAACAAACAGAATTCCGCGGGCTCCCAGATCGCGCGCCACCGAAGCCTTGCGGCGCGGGGCGGCATACCGCGCCAGGTGTTGCCGGACCTCGGGCGTGATGTCCTGCGGCAGGTCACGCAGCACCAGCACCCACTTGTCTTTGACGTCTAAGTGGACGTAGCTGTCGTACTCCGGCACGTCGTTGCCGGCGGGTGCCACCAGCCCGTAGCCAGCGAACACGACGGGAGCCGAGTCAAACATCCCGTCGCCGGAGAAGGAAAGGGGACGCCAATCTTTGTCGATAGCCAGCGGCGCAGCATCGCCGATTGCCAGTTCATTCCCGTCTCCCAATTCCGCGCCGGCTGGAAATTCAAAGTCCTGAAAAAACGTGCCGTCGACGCCTGCGGGTTCATAACCCAGACTTTCCAGATACGCTGCGACGTAAGCCGTTGCTCGTCGCTCGCCTTCCGTGCCAGTCAACCGACCGCCCAGTTCACGGCGCGTGAGGTAGTCGACATGCCGCATGACATCACTGGGAGTGAAGTCGGGACTAGCCGCTTCGGCTGCAGCGACCGCAGCCTG
>CALELC010000128.1 GCA_937904535.1 uncultured Planctomycetaceae bacterium | reverse complement strand
AGGCGGTTGAGCGTGAATCAGCTGAGCGAGAACCGCTATTCGTCAGGTGGTCATTTACGATCCACTCGATACGGCGCCGTTCAGGCATGGATGCCCAAAGCATTTGCAGCGGTGCCTCGGCCTGGCTTCGCGAGTAGCCGGACGTAAGGCGTCGTGAGCGTCAGCCACAAATTGGATTCGGCACCATGGTCGCCTTTACGTTGGGGTAATGGCGGGCACTGCACCACTGGCAACAATTGGCTCGCATGAGTTTGGGTTGGCGGCATCCGGCTTGCGTTTCATAGGCCGTGTATCCAGCGATGGATTTTCCGTGACCACCAGCCAGCTACCAGGAGCAAACGAATGCGCGATCGCGCTGAACAGTTCGGAGTGCTGGTAATATCTCCTGCGCCCATCCCGCAAACTCGGGGTGCTTCACGAGCTTTCACCTGGGCGACCTACTGCTCAGGATGGTGGCAGCGGATTATTGCGGTTTTCGTACTCTCAGCACTTCTAGCGGGTTGCGGTGGCCAACGCATATCAATGGAAGAACTGGAACGAGCTGCTGAGCAGCTGCTCCGTGACTCGCCGCACCGTCATTCAGCCGTCGGTAAGCAATCGATTCAGCGGCTCGTTGAAATTGAAAAACGCGAACTCAAGCTCGGTTTCATCAAGCTCACGGACTGTGCTCCCTTGGTGATCGCGCTTGAAAAGGGCTTCTTCAGCGATGAGGGGCTCCGCGTTGAACTGGAAGCTCAGTCGAACTGGAAGGTGCTCCTCGACCGAGTGATTGACGGACAGCTTGATGGCGCGCACATGCTTGCGGGTCAACCGATCGGTGCCTCGATCGGAATTGGAACGCCGACGGCGCTGATCACCGCCTGCAGCCTGGGTTATAACGGCAATGCGATTACAGTCAGCAACTCGCTGTGGGAGCACATGCAGGCGGCTGATCCTCAGCTTGCATCTTCGGCTGCC
Source organism: uncultured Planctomycetaceae bacterium (assembly GCA_937904535.1). Taxonomy (GTDB): domain Bacteria; phylum Planctomycetota; class Planctomycetia; order Pirellulales; family Pirellulaceae; genus UBA6163. Next base: position 2,798 of record CALELC010000128.1, on the reverse strand, counting down.
CCCCATCCCATTTCAGCCACTGCCCTTCGCAGTCTTGTCCAAGCACGCAAGGACGCGGGCCGCCCGCTGACGCTGGGGATGGTTTTCCCAGTGAGTGCGCACAACTATCAGCTTCGCTACTGGCTGGCGGCCGCAGGCATCCATCCCGGCATGTATACCGCCCAGGATGTAACCGGAACCCACGATGCTGACGTGTTGCTCAGCGTGACCCCACCGCCACAAATGCCATCGACTTTAGAAGCCGGCACGATCGATGGCTATTGCGTCGGCGAGCCATGGAATCAAAAGGCCGTGAGTAGTGGCATCGGCGTGCCCGTTGTTACCAGCGCCGAGCTCTGGCATCACTGTCCGGAGAAGGTGTTTGGGGTCACCAAAGCATGGAACGAAAAGCATCCAAACACGCATGTGGCGATTGTAAAAGCCCTGATTCGTGCGGCCCAGTGGTTAGACGCCACCAGTCCCGATGGTGCCTATGTCAACCGCGTGGAAGCTGCCCGCATTCTCAGTCGCCCTGAGTATGTCGGCGCCGAGTACGAGGTGATTGCCGCCAGCATGATCGGAACCTTTCGGTTCCGAGATCAGGATATGCGTCCGATGCCAGAGTTCAATGTGTTTTTTGAGGAGTGTGCAACCTACCCACACTATAGCGACTGCATTTGGTTTCTCACTCAAATGCGTCGCTGGGGCCAAATCTCCGAAACAAAGCCAGCTAGTTGGTACGCCCAAACCGCGGCGGAGATCTATCTGCCGGAGATCTACCGTCGCGCTGCGAATGCATTAGTTACCGAGGGAAAGCTCGAGGCTTCTAAGATTCCGCCAGAGGATTATCACGGCTACCGCCCATCTGCGGTGATGTTTGATTCCTGCCAATTCGATGCAAGTGATCCGCTGGGCTACTTACAAAGTTTAGAAATCGGTCTGAAGAACTGACTTTGTAACTTTGCTCTCACTCAAAGAGCCTTTCAGAAGATTGTCCCTGCCTGCCCCTCACATCTGCCGTTCCTTCCCTTTTGCTCTAGCTCAAGACAGTGCTCTCGATGAACAACCGCTGGCGCAGGAAAGCTATCCAATTTTGCCAGGTGGCGGGTCTACCCGTCCTCGAGCCATTCATTCGGCTGGCCGCGGGTGAGGACCCTCGTCAACAACTTCGCGAGATTGTGAAGTTCGCCGTGGTTCCCATCCTCACCGTAATCGTGCTGCTCGGACTCTGGGCATTTGCGGCGCAACGAATCAAGACCGATAGTGCACAGTTGCCGGGGCCAGGAACAACCTGGGAGGCTGCAAAAGAACTCTGGGCAGCGCATCGGCAACAACGGCAAGCGGATGCGCGGCGATGTGAAGAGGAGTACGACAAGGCGGTTGTCTATATGGTTGAAGCGTTGCTGACAGAGCGTCAAGCAGCCACTGCCACGGATGAAGATAAAGCAACTCTGCTGGCCAACGCAAGTTTGCTCCGCAAGCAGGCGCTTCAAGCGGCCAACTATGTACCTGCATCGGCGCCTACTTTTGTCGATCAAACCCTGCGCAGCATCGGGACGGTTTTTGTCGGCTTCCTCATCGCTTCTTGCATTGCAATCCCAGTGGGCGTGTTATGTGGCATGAGCCCTCTCTTCAACGCCGCAGTAAGTCCGATTATTCAAGTATTTAAGCCGGTCAGTCCGCTAGCTTGGCTACCGATTGCTTCCATCGTGGTTATTTGGTGGTCCAGTGGGAGTGATCCCGAGCGTGCCGTGTTTTCTCGCGCTTTCCTGATTTCGGCTATGACGGTGAGTCTTTGCTCGCTTTGGCCGACTCTTGTGAATACTGCCCTAGGAGTCGCTAGCGTCAATTCCGACTACCTGAACGTCGCGAAGGTTCTGCGACTGTCGTGGTGGCAGACGCTCGTCAAAATCGTTCTGCCGGCGTCCTTACCAATGATGTTTGCAGGGCTACGGATCAGCCTGGGAGTCGGTTGGATGGTGTTGATTGCCGCAGACATGCTCGCGCAGAACCCAGGACTAGGGAAGTTCGTCTGGGACATGTTTCAAAACGGTAGTAACAGCACGTATGCCAAGATTGCTGTAGCGGTCCTGGTGATTGGAATGGTGGGTCTGGTCCTCGACCGTTTGATGATTTGCATGAGAAACCTCGTCAGCTTTGGAAACAACGCTACGAGCTAGTTGCCGGCCATTTACCTCACCTGAGTTACGTTCGCGAGCAAGCGGTATTTCATGAAAATTTCGACCCTCCCTTATCCTGAAGTCGCGCGTCCGCCGCGCCGGAAGGTACCGCAAGTCCTCGTCGAACTCCACGGCGTGCATAAAGGGTATGGGAATGGCTTAACACGCAACGAAGTGCTGAGCGACGTCAACCTGCGAATTCGAGAAGGCGAATTTCTAGCAGTCTGCGGCTTTTCGGGTAGCGGTAAATCGACACTTGCCAAACTGATCGCCGGTTTGATTGTGCCGGATCAAGGTGAGCTGACAATGGAAGGGCAGACGATCACTGGCCCGGGACCCGACCGCGGAATCGTTTTCCAAAATTACTCGTTACTGCCCTGGCTGACGGTTCGCGGCAATATCAGCCTGTCGGTGGACTCCGTCTTCGCGAACCTTTCACGCGGCGAACGTTCTGCCCAAGTCGGCCATTTCATCGAACTGGTTGGACTGACACACGCAGCCAACCGCTATCCCCACGAGCTTTCCGGCGGGATGCGGCAGCGCGTCTCATTGGCTCGTTCGCTGGCCATGAAGCCCAAGGTATTAGTGTTGGACGAACCGCTTTCGGCTTTAGATGCAATGACCCGCAGTGTGATGCAG
>CALELC010000127.1 GCA_937904535.1 uncultured Planctomycetaceae bacterium | reverse complement strand
GTTTTTCCAACTCCTGTGGATCAACTTGCGGCACGACTAAGTCGGGACGCGCTTCCATGAAGTCGATCCCAGCAACCGGGGGCGCGAGGGCGGGGACGGCAATGGCATTGACCCGCTGCCCCGGTGGCCGACCGGTGCCTTTGCGAATCTGCAGCTTGCCTATCGGCTGCGGCTCGGCTGCGGCTTCCTTGGCAACGGGTTGATCATCTTGGGCCGGCTGCTCCTCCGCCGGCGGTGCCGGGGCCGAGCCGGGCTTCGCCGGAACTTGAGCTGCAACCGTGGGCAGGGGTTCCACCGTGATCTGCGGATCTCCAGCCGGAGCGGCTGGCGGCTGAGGGACCGGCGCGGCGACCTCGTCGTCGCTACGACCGGGTAGCGGTAACGCCAGGACGCCGCCGAGCGACAGCGCAAGCATCAGTGGCCGAAAAGGGCGGCCGCAGGACGAGCAACAAATCATGGTCACTTTCGTTACAGCGTCTCGGAAAGGCGTTCTAGACGATTGAAATATTCGTCGAGTCCGCTGCGGTACTCTTCGGGCAGCGTCGAGGCATCTTGGCCCGTCGCTTGAGAAACTTTTCGCTGCGTCCGCACCTCGTGCTCATTGACACCCGAGCCGAGCAGTGCGATCGCTGAATCAACCGTCGTGCCGCCACCGCCGCCTCCGGGGTCGGAGCCGCCACCGCCGCCACCGTTGGGATTGATCCGCTTGGACTGCAACAGCAACTCGATCGCTTCGGTTTCCGCAGCGATCGCGACTGGACCCGTTTCGGGACGGGCCAAAATCTCCGCCGCTTCGGTCATCACGACCGCAACCATACCGAGCAACTGCAACTCCTTGCCAAAGTGCTGCTCGCTATCAGGAAGCTCCAAGATTTGCTCGCTGACCCGCTCAACACGGTCGCGGAGCGTTTGCTGGGTCGTTGCCAATTGGCCGGCCTGCTGCGCGTAGGGTTCCGCCTCGAGTGCTTGGCGAGCCTGCTGGACGACGCGGGTTTCCTCTCGCAAGTTCACCTCGCCTTCGAGAATCTGCAGCACTTCCAGCACCAGCGACGGTGGCAAACTGGCCGGCGACTTACCGCCGGGGCATTGGCCACAGTTGGATGGATCGACCAGGTCCTCGGCCCAGCGGTCGAGCGTGTCGGACCAGAACTCGCTCAGCGCTACCGAGGTGCCGACTTCGCTGTGCACGTTCTGACTCAATTGGCGGAGGCTGCCGACCACATCTTCCTCGCGCATCTGGTCGAGGATTTCTTTGAACTTCACCAGTCGCCGCCGCTCGTAGTACGCTTCCAGATCGTCCATGATCAGCGACACATTGTGACTGCAGGCTTCGTGCTGTTTGGCAACATTCACCAGGTGTTCCGCTGCCGGAGTCTGACTCTCGGCGGTGATCAAGCTGCCGAACGCCGCCTCGATTTGCTCGCCTGTCTGATCCGCCAGCTTGGCCTGGAGCCGCGATGCTGCCTTGAGGCGTTTGACCAGAGTCGAGCCTTCGAGGTTGCCGAGTACACTTTCCAGTTCGTCGGCGATGCGATCAAACTCGGCTAGCAGATCGCGTTGTTGCTCAACCGCTTGCTCGACCTTTTCACCGGCTGGGGTCTCAGGGCGCTCACCACTGCCGCCCCCGCCCGACAGGGTCGTGCTCGGCAAGCGCAGCGGCGCTCCGCTGCTCGGCTGCTTTTGGTTTCCCGCTGTCTGCTGTTCATCGGGATTACTCGGCTGCTGCGACGACTCACGGTCGACCAAGCTTGGCGAACGGGGTGTCGATTTCTGGTCCGGGTCATCCTCGGTTTCAGCCGGCTTACCGCCGCCTCTGGCCCGTACGATTCCGGCGGCGGGACCGTTGCGCCCCGGCTCCGAGGCTCGCGGTGCGTCGGCAGCTTCGTTGAGCAGGTCCGCGACCGAAGGCATGCGGTTGGCCGCGATGTCTTTCAGGATCTGCAGCATCTCCGACCACGACTCGAGGTAGCCAACGCCGAACTCCGGGTTGCGGCTGGCCTGCCGCAACAGTTCCTCGCCGGCGGCGGTCAGGCCCGCCAGACGCCGGCCGTTGGCGCGTTCGGCAGCGGCTGCGTCAGCGATTTCGCGGCGGATTTCCGGTTGATCGAGTTGATCGGCCGGCAGGTCGCGGAGCCGCTTATTCGTCTCGTGGAGTTGGCGTTCGCGATCACGGACCTCGAGGCTCTCGCGGTGCCACTTGCTCAGTTGTTCGGTCAGCCAAATCGCATGCTGCTCGGGATCGAGCACGTACAACAGGCTCGGAGCTGAATAGACCCGTTCACGTCCGGGGAAATAGTCCTCGACAAACACTCGGACGAGGATCGGTTGCGGCTGAATGCCAAGCGCCGCAGCGGAAAAGGTACCGGTCGCCTCGAGTTGGTCTGCTTCCGGGTTCCCTGCGGCGAGCACGCGCTCGCCTTCGGTCGGTCCCGGTACGGCTACATC
>CALELC010000126.1 GCA_937904535.1 uncultured Planctomycetaceae bacterium | reverse complement strand
TAAGCCTGCCGGGCACGCCTCCGTGCGGGGCCAAAAAGTTTTTCAAGTTTTCGGTTTGACCAGTGACCAGACGTGTCCTGGGTGCTCGAGATGATGGTTTGTGTTGGGAATGCGAGGGCCGCTGAGGTGCCCCGCGTCCCAGATGCGATCCCTCTCACGCCCAAGGCACCGACATGTTCACGCAATTGTCTCTGTTCGATTCGGCTGGGTTGGTCGACACGCTCCCCAGCACCACGGGTTTTGTCCACGTCGCACCGGCCAAGCGTTCGCCAGCCAAGCGGGCTGCTGCGGCAGCGACCGTGCGTTCGACCGCTGTTTCGCAACCGACCCGTCGCGAACCGGCACGCTATGAGTCGCTGGAGCGTCCTGCGAGTGTCTGCGGGATCGCCTATGAACGCCGAGTCGATGAACTGCAACCGCTGGGCGAATTGGCTCGCTTGGTTCTGGCTCGCTATGACCTGCTGGCCAGCCGCCGCCGCGAGCGCGAACGCCGTCTCCGCGAACAACCGCGTAAGTCGATTCGGGTGCTCAGCCCGCCGGCTACGGTTTCTTAAGCGGATCTTCTAACGAGTGCCGCGCGCTGCCGCGTTGCCACAACATCCGTCCGGCCGTCAACGCACCGACGAGAAAGCTCAGGACCGAAGTGGCCAGCAGCAGCGTCGAAGTCGGCAATTCGGTCTCGAAAAAGAACAGTTTCAGGATCACGGGGTCACTGTTTTGGACCATGACCGCGATCAGGACGAGCACGCCCAAAATCAAAATCGCCCAACGGATATTCCGCATCATGGCCGATAATTCCTTGTAAGGTGAACAAATAGCCAGTATGCTGACAGGTAAGCTCTTTTGCTAGCAAAAGACAATGCCGGTCACTCAGTTGGGCGGCAGGGCAAGCAACCCAAGAGCGCACGATGCGATATCAACAGACACTTTTATTCCCGCTTGAGGAAGCCGCCAACCACACGCGGCCCGCAGGCAGCGCCCGGCCGGTTGCGGCCCGCCGGCTGGCGGCGTCACCGCCCGCTGACGCTCCGCTGCTGAGTGGTTTTTTGCCTCCGAGCGATTTAGCTGCGAGCCATTCAGCTGCGCCCTCGCTCGCTGCTCCGCCGGTCCGCCCTGCGACGTCTGCTGCTGTCGCTCCTTCTGATCGGCTAGAGGATTTACGACAATTAGTGCGTCGCCTGGAAGCTCGCGGCCGCTCCGTTGATGAGCCTGAACCGGTGGTCTTCTCGGCTGGCGGCGCTGTGCTCAATTCGCTGTTGCCCCACGGTGGGCTGCGTCCTGGCACGCTGGTCGAATGGGTTTGTGACGCTCGCCAGTCTGGCGGGCTTTTGCTAGCGATGATCGCCGCTGCCGAAGTGCTCCAGCACCCGGCTTCTGCAACTCGGCCGCTGGTGATCGCCGATGGCTTGGGATCTGAACCCGGAGCATTGCGAGAAGCGTTTTACCCGCCGGCTGCGATGGCGCTAGGAGTGCCCGCCGAACGGATGGTGATCTTTCGCAAGCAGCCCAACCATACTCGCAGCGATGGGGTGTGGGCGATTGACCAAGCGCTGCGCTGCGGTGCGGTTGCCGCGGTGCTTGCGGAAGTCGGCGACTGGCTCTCTCCCGCCGATGCTCGGCGGTTGCAATTGGCAGCGGAAACCGGCGGAGCTGTCGGTTTGTTGGTTCGGCCGACATGTCCCGCGGCGCGGCCGGCCGCTGCTTCGCCCAGTCGCTCCGCTGCTCCGCCGAACCGGCAAGCCAACACGCGGGCAAGTTTTGCGGATGTCCGCTGGCTGGTTTCCGCTCTGCCTGGCCAGGGTGGACGCCGCCTGCAGGTCGAACTGGCTCGTTGTCGCGGAGGTGTCTCCGGAGGCAGCCGCGTGGTCGAAATCGATTCGCGCCCACAGGTAGCCGGCGCCGCAGGGCGCGATCGAGTGGTGGCGGTACGCGGTCCAGGAGCAAACGATGGCGCAGCAGCGATGGCTGGCAGTCTGGTTGGGCAATTGGCCGGTGCAGCGTCTGCGGTGCGGGCTGACAAACCTCGCCCCGCAACTCGGCGACAAGCCAGCTGAGCCCGAGCGCGTTGGCTTGATACCGCGCGATCGTCAGCCGCTATTGCTTTGGGATGAGGACGCGCGCAGCGGCCGCCGGGTCGTTGCGGCCTGTCAACGCTGCCAGCGCTGGGGGGTGCGTTTGCAAATGCCGCTGCACGAAGCGGTCTCGCTGGTCAGCCGCATGGCAGCCGGCGGTGACACCGGTGCCGCCTCACAGCGATCCGGCCGAGCATCGTCTAGCACAGCACCGTCGCGAGTCGGTGCCGGCGGTTCCGCTGCGCCGCCGTTGCAGCTCCAGCGGTATGATGCGGCCGGCAATCGCCAGGCGCTGGAGCAACTGGCCGATCAGTTGCTGCTGGAAATCAGCCCGCTGGTGGCACTCGAGCCGCCGCCTGAGCGAGCGCCTTGGGCGGGGCTGCCACGCAAATGCAGCGAAACGTTGCTCGTCAACATCACCGGGATCGGCGAGTGGTTTGGCAGCGAATCGGCGGTCTTGGACGCGACCGAACGACTTTTGGATCGGTACGGTTTGCAGGCGGTGTTGGCGATTGCCGATAGCTGGCCTGCTGCTTGGGGAATCGCCCGGTTTGGCGAACGCAGCCGCACGATCGTCCGTTCGGGGCAGACGCTCCAGGCGGTTGAGGCATTGCCGGTCCAGGCGCTGCGGATCACGGCTGAAGTCGCTCATCAATTAGGCCGATTGGGGATTGCGACGATCGGGCAGCTGCGCCAACTGCCGCGAGCTGGCCTAGCGGCGCGGCTGGGCAGCGAACTGGTGCGACGGCTGGATCAACTATTCGCCGCGGTCGAAGAGCCGCTGACGATGCACCAGAGCACGCCAGAGATGTCCGTCACCTGTGAGCTGCAATATCCGACGACAGACATCGAGATTCTGCAGCACCGGATCGGACTGTTGATCGATGCACTTGCAGCACGCTTAGCCGCCGAAGTGCGTGGAGCATTGCGGTTGTCGTGCCGGTTGGATGTGCTGGAAGCTCACCCGCCGCAGCGGATTGAACTGGGCCTTTTTGCGCCGACTGCTGATGCCGAGCATTTGCGGCGTTTGCTGCTGACATCGCTGGAGGGCAAGACACTGCCAGCGATGGTGCAGCGGGTGAGCGTGTCGGTTGACTTGAGCGGCCCGCTGCGTCAGTACCAGGGGATGCTATTCGGTGAAGAATCGTTGGCGCACGCCGCCGCCCGCGGAACCTTGGCCCGGATGATCGAGACGGTTGCGATGCGGCTGGGACGCGAGGCGGTGGTCGAGGTGGCGGCGCAGGAGCATCCGCTGCCCGAGTCGGCTTATGTTCTGCGGCCGCTGGCCGGGCGAGCTGCCGAGGCTTCTGCAACGGGCGGCACGGGGTCGGGTCGCAAACGCACCGGGAACCGCGTTTCTCGTCAGGCGTCGACTCTGCCCGCGGTTAGCCCTTCCTCGGCGGTTAGCCCTTCCTCGTTCGGGCCTTTGCCGAGTGACCCCTTGCGCCGTCCGCTGCGGCTGTTGGTTTCGCCGCTGCGGGTGGCGGTTACTTGGTCGCAGGCGACCGGTCAGATCACGCACTTGCAGATCGCGTCGCGGCCTGGAGCAACGGCATCCCGAGCTCCGCAGTTTGGCCGCTTGTATCGGGTGCTGCGGTGTTGGGGACCCGAGCGAATCGAGACCGGAGGCGTGGCGGGAGCGGCCCTGCGTCGGGACTACTATCGAGTGGAGGTCGAGGGAGGCGGATGGTTCTGGCTATTCCGCCAAGAAGAAACCACTGTAGGCGAAAGCTGGTACCTGCATGGCCGGTTTGACTGAGCCGTTCCCATCGGCGGGGCGTCGTGGACTGGTCCCCGGCAGCAGTCCGCTCACTGGGGAGTGATTGACCGGCGATGTTCCGCCGCTGGCAGCCTGAATGGCTGATCCTGGACCCGCTTTCGCAACCGTCGTTCAAACGCTGCGCAAAGTGAGCAACGACAGTTCGGGCCGACAGCGGAGACGCAGCAGGTGAGCACCGCTAAGGCCGCGCGACACGTGCAACGTCGTCGGCGGTTTGTAGAAATCGCCGGACGAATACCGGCTGCCATGCCAACTGGGACTGAGCACCGGTCCGATCAGCGGTAGCCGGCCTTGGCCACCGTGAGTGTGACCGGCCAACATCAACTGCACGCCGTGACGCCGCGCCCAGCGAAATTGATCGGGGCTATGAGATAGCAGCAAGCGAAACTCCGCCTGCGGCTGATCGAGTGGCAGATCCGGGGCGGCGAACCACGGCCGCTCATTGCCGAGGATTTGGCTTGCCACACCGTTGGAGTTGGCGGTTCTGGCAGCGCTGGTCAATCGCACATCGAGGCACCGGCCGCCGACATCCTGCCAACCTAACTCGAGCATGGCATGACGAACAAGTTCGGGATCAGCCACGCGGCGGTCATGGTTGCCGAGGATGAAATAGCAGCCGTCCGGTGCGTGCGCATGACCGAGCGCTCCATCGAGCCAGTCAACACAGTTCAGGTTGTCGATGATATCGCCCGTCAGCGCGATCAGATGCGGCGCGAACTCGTTGGTTCGGTCCACTGCCCAACTTGTCATCGCCGGCGACAGGTGGCCGGTCAGGTGCAGGTCGCTGAGGTGGGCGATCCGGTAACCATCGAGCTGCGGCGGCAGCCCGGCGACCGGCAACTCAATCCGTTCCACCGCCAGTTCGGCAATCTGATTGCCGGGAATTCGCAGCGCGCTGTGGCACTTCGGTGTCAGTGCGACCGGCTCTGGGAGTTGCTGTTGCAGATCGTCTACTTCGACCACGCGCGGGGCTGTCAGCCACTCGAGTTTCCAGATCGGCCGCCAGCACAGCCACGGAATCCCTAACAGTGGCAGCGACCACAGGCAGACCAAGCCATAGCTCCGCCAGCCACCGGCGAGCAACTTCAAGTCAGAGTGCGTTAGCTCGCCGCTGAGGCCAGCCATCACCAGGTCCGCGTGCTGAACGATCACCCACAGCGGTAACAGCAGACAACTGAGCAGCAGGAATTTAACGGTTCCTTTGACCACCCAGCGTGGCAGGCCGGTCGCATTGATGCGGTTGTAAGCGGCGACATGCAGACCGAAATGACCGACGACTGCCGCCGCGACGATTCCGTAAGCCGCCCAAGGCGGAAACTCCATCAGCGATGATTACCTCGGACCGTCACTTGTAACTCCCCTGACTGGATGCATTCAGATCTCTTTCGGCCGTCCCACGGCTAAGCGACGTCGGGCACGCAACCGTTGCACCGAGTTGCCGTTGAGCCCTTCGCATTCAAATAACGCTACCGCAGCGGTCGGCATTCGCGTAACCGCACCCGAGAGTTGACTGACCAATTGCTCCATGGCTGGATTGTGAGCGACGACCAACGCCGCCCTGGGACGCTGGCCATTGGCGCACAACGCCTCACAGTAGACCTGTTCAGTGATCGTTTGCGGACTGGGCAAATACAGCGACTGGCTAAATAGCACCAGTGGCTCATGCGTCCAGACCGAGAGCAGGCCGTCGACCGTTTGTCGTACCCGTGTCGCGGTCGAGGCCAGGATCACTTCGGGAAGAAACTGCTGGTCTGCCAGCCAGCGGGCCATTTCGGGGGCATCGCGGCGTCCGCGACCGTTGAGCGGCCGATCGTGGTCGGTCAGGTTTTCATCGGCCCAGTCACTTTTGGCGTGACGCATCAGCCCGAGGGTCCAGGTGCTTGGGGTGGCCGAGGATGTGTTCATGAAATCAAAAACATGGATGTTGCCGGCTCGGCTTGGCCTAATGTATGGTTCGGCGAAGTCGGATCGCGATATGTAATCATCTGACTCGGCACTGGCAAGATGAGGCACTATAGGCCGCTGGGGCTGGTGTTTCTACTGCCGCCCGGCGACGGGCCGAGCAACCGTTTCCGCTGGTTCCTAGAACATGATTGAGGCAGGTTCGTGAGCAGTTCTTGGCGCAGCTTCCTGATCGGATGGTCCCTCATTGCCTGGAACTCCGCTGCCGGCGCCGGTCTTTTGAGACGGAGCTCGTTGTGGTTGATCCTGCTGCTGGCTCTGGCACCTTCAATGGCTGTTGCGCAGGACTTGTCGTCGCGCTTTATTCCTGTCGTGACGGGGTTTGTCGACAACGAAGACGAACTGGCTGGGCTCACGCCCGAGGAACGGGTGAATGTTTCGGTGTACGAAAAGTGTCACCGCAGTGTGGTGCACATCGAGACACGTGGCGATTCCGACTCTTTCCTGGGCCGCGTGGTCTCCAGCGAAGGCAGCGGCAGCGGATCGGTTTGGGATACCCGGGGCCACATCCTGACCAACTACCACGTGATCAAAGGGGCCAAGCAATTGCTGGTCACGATGCACGATGGCAAGCAATACGATGCGGTCTTGGTAGGCAACGACATCGCCAACGACATTGCGGTGTTGAAGATCGATCCCAACGGCGATGAACTTTGGCCGGTTACACCGGGCCGCAGCGAACGACTCCGGGTTGGCCAACGGGTGTTCGCACTCGGAAGCCCGCTGGGGCTGGAGCAGACCATGACCTCGGGGATCGTCAGCAGCGTCAATCGCACGATCCCCAGCCTCTCCAAGCGGATGATGAAATCGATCATTCAGATCGATGCGGCCCTCAACCGCGGCAACTCCGGCGGTCCGCTGATGAACAGCCGCGGCGAATTGATCGGCATGAACACGGCGATCGCTAGCCAAGTGGGTGAAAACAGCGGGATCGGCTTCGCGATTCCCTCGGCGACAATCGTCCGGATCGTGCCGCAGTTGATTCAGTTCGGCAAGGTGCGGCGCCCGAGCATCGGCATTGAGTCCATTGCCGAAACCTCCAAGGGGCTGTTGATCGTGACTTTGGAACCCGATGGACCGGCTGAATTGGCCGGAGTCCGCGGGGCCAAGATCGTTCGCCGCCGGACGGTGCTTGGCGACTTGATCCGCCGCGACTATTCGACCGCCGACATCCTGAGCGAGATCGATGGCCAGCCGATTCGCTCGGCCGATGATCTGCTGTCGACCGTGGAGAGCCGCCAGGCCGGCGACAGCGTGCTGGTGACGCTGCTGCGCGGAACGGAGACAATCCGGCTGCCGATTCGGTTGATCGAGGAAACCCCGCTGCGTTGATCTCGCGATCAGCCGGCATCGCAGCGTTGGGCGTTTGGCGCGAGTCGCCTACTGGACTGCCAGAATCGCGCGGGCCAACACTGCATAGACACCGCGCGCATGCCGGCCGATCAACAGCGTTACGTTGTCAGGGTCTGCTGCTGTGCCCTGGTTGCAGGCGAGGCGGCGTGATTCGGGTTGTAGTGTGCGCTGCAGTTGCGCTGGATCGTGATCACTGCCGCGAACCTTGACGCTCTGCAAGCACCAGCCATTTTTCCGCAGTTCCTGTTTGATCTGCTTGCGATCCGCTGGCCCGCTCCAAAGAGTCTGGAACGACTGCAGCAGCGATCGTTCCGGTGGCAGCGCCGATCCACCAAAGAACCCGGTCGGACTGCCGATTGCCGCCAATCCGCGTGCTTCGGCCAATGCGGCCGATAGCCCGCTGCCGCGGACCGCTGGGTCAAAGTCAAAGATCATCTCCGGCGGCAGGTCGATGGTGTCGCAAGCTGTTTCTCCGGCGTCGATTCGCTTGGAGACGTCGGGACCGACCGCGAATTTCTGCACCGTCCCATCTCGCAGCAGTCGCACAGCCGATCGCCCGCCGCCGGTGAGCCCAGCTGCCGCCATAGCATCGCCGCCGAGCAACGCTTGCTCTCGCACGCTGCGGTCAAAGCTGATCCACTGGCGGTGGTGCTGCTGTGCCAATTCTCGACCGCCAGGTTCGCCAATCCAATCTGCCGCCGGCGCGAGCTTCACAATGCTGGCGACGCGGCCGGCAACCAGAGACTGGACAAAATCCAGCGGTGGCTGGTAGTTGGCGGGGTGGACGGTGCGGCGTTGGTCTGGCCGACGATCGGGATCGATATGAACCGCCAGCCGCGGAGGAATCGGGTACCGAGTGACATCGGCACAAACCGCGATCGCTTGCCCCGATGGCGGGCTCGCAGCCGGTGCAGCAGCCGCATCCCGGTGTGCTTGCCGCTGGCGGGCGAGATGCAGGTTGGCCGCCGCCATGGCGGTGATCTGCGGATCGCAATCAATCGTGACGACGGTCCCACGGCGAGCCAGAGCAATCGCATCACCGCCGATCCCACTGCACAGGTCAAAGACCGGACCATCACCGAGCAATTTTGCTTTGTAGGCGGCCACGATCTGGTCAGTCGCCTGGCGAATGGCCTTGGCTGAAACCATCCACACGCCCTCGCCCAGTTTCTCTTGGGCGCGGCGCTGCTCGGCCGCCATCGCCACGATCAGCGCCGCCACCTGCGGAGGATGCTGACGACGGAGCGCCTGAATTGCCGAGGGAGAGAGCGGTGCGGCAGCGGCTCGGGTGATTGTGTCGGCCAAGCGGAGCAGGTCCATCGCCGGTACGTGGGCAGCGGCGAGTTCCATGATGCAGGCTCAATTCAGCGCGCGAGAAAAGCCGAAGTGCTAAAAAACGTACCCCTCGCCGACAAGGAGGCGTTGCCATCGGCAGCGAAAACGCCTATTCTTTGCGGCGTGAAAAAACCACGCCACTCTCAGGCCGGCGGAAAGATTACTGCGGCATAAACATTGCGCACAGACGCGTCGAGGTGAGCTGCTGGCCTACCCAACAGCAGGCTGGCGTGGCGAGTGTTTATTGACCGAAGTAATCTAGCATTGAGCGGCCCTCTCGGAGCGACCTCTAACATGACCATGGATCGTAGCCTCAAGGTGCAAGCCGGGGCAATCAAAACACGAAACGTACTGACGCGTGCCGAGCGGATCTCGCGGCTCCAGGAACTGGGCCGTTGGACCGATGAAACCGATGCCGTCGGCATGCCCAAAGTGCGAGTCGTCAAAGTCTCGCTGAAGAAGAAAAAGAAGGTCAAGAAGGAAGAGACCGACGACAAGAAGGGCAAGAAGAAGAAGTAGCAGTGGTTGCCGGTCATCACGTGACCGGCGACTGCAAGTTCTCCGGCAGTCGGCCCAGCCGACGCTGGGGAGAACTTGCCACCGTGCCTACTGGCCAAACGCTCAAGACCGCTGCTGGAAAGCTGATTTCCGGCAGCGGTTTTTTCGTGTTTGCAGGGAGCGACCGCCGGCACCGTCGCCTCGCGTCTCGCTGCGGCTCATAGGTTCAGGGGCCGCACCGGGAGCTGATATGCAGCGCGATGCTTGAACTCGCTGGGCAGACATACGCGTTTAGCCCGCGACGCAGCTCTTTGGATGGGTGGCACGAATCTCTCTTCGAATCTCTCTGCGGATCTCTGCTGCGGCAGGTGGGCGGCACCGTTTGCGAGCAATTGTTTTGCTTTCGCTCAGCGATTGTGCCGTAACCGCGCGGCCGCTGAGGAATGGCTCCCAGTCACAGCCCATTTAGCCGCCGTCAGCTCGCGCAAACTAGGCCGCCCACAGCAGCTTCAACGCGGTTTGCTAGCGTTTGTGACGTGGCGAGCGAGCGTCTTAGCGGCCTCTGGCCCCGTTTTTGCTTTCCAGTGCTGCGAAGTCCGCTCGCCCGATTGATCTGCGTTTCCTGCAACTGGATTGATCGCAACTTCGACTGCCGATCGGCGGGCGAGCGGCCTGGACATGCCCGATTGACTCGGCATGAGAACCTTAACCTCTCCTCCTTCTGGATCAAATCCGATGGCACTTAAGAACCTTGCAGACCTGTTTCATGACGAACTTCGTGATGCCCTGAGCGCTGAACGACAGCTGGTCGCGGCGCTGCCGAAGATGGCCAAGAAGGCTTCGAATGAGCAACTCGCTCAAGCGTTTACGGCCCACCTCGAGGAGACCGAAAAACAGGTCGAGCGTCTCGAGAAAGTGTTCGAAACAATCGGCAAAACCGCGCGGGCAAAAACCTGCGAAGCGATGAAAGGCTTGATCGAAGAAGCCAGCTCGATGATGGAAGAGAAGGCTGAACCCGAAGTGATGGACGCTGTCTTGATCGCTTGCGCGCAGAAGGTCGAGCACTACGAGATCGCGACCTACGGCACCCTCTGTACCTGGGCCAAGACGCTTGGTAACCAAGACGCGCTGCGGTTGCTCAAGGAAACCATGAGCGAAGAAGAAAAGACGGACCAACTGCTCAGCAAGCTCGCCGAGTCGGTCAATGCAGCCGCAATGGCCTAAGCGGGATAGGGTCTGTGATGCGCGCAATTGCCTATCGAGACTACGGCGGCCCTGATGTCCTGCAGCTTCATCAGCGTCCCGTACCCCGGGCGTCCGGCAATCAAGTGTTGCTCCGGGTGGCCGCCGCGGGCGTCAACCCG
>CALELC010000125.1 GCA_937904535.1 uncultured Planctomycetaceae bacterium | reverse complement strand
CCCTTACGCGTCACCGCCTTGGTGAGGCAATGCATCGCCGCCATCGCGTTCGTAGCGGACACTCGCCCTGTCACCCGTCCCCATCCACAGAACGGGAGACCGCTGACCGGCGATCATTCAATCGCTTAGAACGCTGTCCAACGCTTGTACCCGAAAGCGTGACACGGTGGGAAGATCGAAGCCAATGCTCGGCAGCACAACGCGGTTTGCAGGCGGTCGTTTGCGGACGTACTAGGCGGCACCTGCCATCCAAGACCGGAGCACCCCAGCGGCCAGTTCCGGATGCTCTTCCACCATTTGCTGGAGCTGCAACTGAGCCGCTTCACCGCTGCCCCGAGGTTCATCGCGATAATCGCGGCGGTCCATTGCGGCACGCTTAGCACGTGTTCCACTGCCGCCCAACAGGATCCATCCGAGGATCAGCAAAGCGAGCCCGCCGGCACCTGCCACGGCAAGCGTGCCGCTGGACTGCGATAGCCATGTCCAGAACTGTGTCGCCGGCCCCAACACCGACAGCGTCGGCGCCGGCAGATCGGGATAGTCCCAAACGTGCACAAGCGGATAGGGATCTTCACCCGGTGGCGCCAGCGGCAACAGTTGAGCAACGGCCGCCTTGATCTTGCCTTCGGTTTCCGTGCGCTTTTCCGCCAGTTGTTCGGCAGTGGGCGGAGGCATCTCCGAAGCCGCTTTGCCTGGGTTTTCACGCAAGAAATCTTGCAGCAGCACCTTGTCGTAGTAACTGTTGGGCAGACCGACCGAAATCCGCACGCGGCGAACCTGCAGCGACGCCAGCTTCGAGAGCTCGTACTGCTGGCCATACATACCGTGCGAAGTGTACTCCTGGGCTTCGGGGCGATGCTCATCGAGCGTCGCCGAGGCAGCACGCTGGCTCGCGCCCTCGCCGCCAACGAGCGTCGCGGCTCGGCGTGTGCCGACGGAAACTCCCTGGGCACGGCCCCCCGACAACAACGTCGGCGGTGGATCATAGGTCAGCGTCGCCTTCTCGACCTCCATCGTCGGATCGAGTTCCGCATGAGCCGCTACGCGAATCGGGCCATAGCCGACGAGCGCCCGCAGGATCTTTTGCTCATACGCGGTCTCTTCTTCACGGCGTCGCTTGAGCAAAGGATCCTCGTCACCGTGACCGCCGACATGCGAGGCATTGGTGTCGGTCACAACCACGTCGTCGGCCGTCATCCCGGCGTACGCAGCACGCACATACTCTTTGATCATCTTGATCCGGGCCGGCGGCAGCGGCTCTGTCCCCTCGGGCGACACGATCACGCTGGCCGACTGAGGGCGCGTGCGAGCTAGCCCTGTCCGTTCGCCGCGATCGTACTCCACGCTTGCCCAGCGGACTTCCGGAAAGTAGCTGCTGATCCTGTCTCCCAGATCCTTCGCCTTCGCATGCATCGCGCGAGCGATCCGTTGGTCGCTCGATTCCCAGGGGCTGGCTTTATCGATGGCTTCCTGCACCGATGATCGCAAGGCCAACGGAAGACTGGCCGAATCGCTCATCGCCGCGAGATACTCGCTCCGCATTCCGCTG
Organism: uncultured Planctomycetaceae bacterium; assembly: GCA_937904535.1. GTDB lineage: Bacteria > Planctomycetota > Planctomycetia > Pirellulales > Pirellulaceae > UBA6163. The sequence continues at coordinate 1,680 of CALELC010000125.1, read as the reverse complement.
GGCACGCGAATCCGCCGCCCTTCGCGCACCCAATCCCGCAATCCCGCCTGGCTAAACGCCATCTCGACCGAGTCGACTTCTGATTCACTGAGCGACCGGCCGCCAAACAGATACTCGAACTCTTCCGATGATCCACTATTGGCCAGCGCACCTAGCCCGAGCGCGATCACTGCCACCAACGCCGCCGCTGCCCACCTGGCACCCGGTGGCATCGCAACAAACGCTTCACGCAACGACCGAGTAACTTGTTGGAAGACGTCCATAGATGAAAAAGTTCAATGACAGAACCAGCCAACAACGACTGCCGGTTTGAAAGGGGCCAACACAAGAAGAAACGTGCAACTCGGTCCGGAGACCCAACGAATGGATCGCTCAAATCTGGATTTGCTGGATCTCGCGAAAAGCTTCGATCAGCTTGTCGCGGATTTGCAGCAAGGTACTCAAGGCCAGGTCCGACTGCTGCACAGCCGTTAGCATCTCGGCGCGATCAACCTCCTGGCCACCACGAGCCTGCTGGACAAGCTCGCGAGCCTGCGCCTGCATTGCGGCCAGTTCATCCACCTTGCTCGCCAACAACGCTGCGAACGGCTCAGTTGCCGACGCAACTTCCGGCATCCGACCGCTGCCGCGGAGCAGGGAGCTGGCGCGAACCAGTTCGGTCGGCATCGGCGGGCGTGGACAGGGTGAGGGAATGCCGATCGAATTCATCGGATCTCACTACGGAACAACCATGAAGCGAAGGCAGCGCAAGGCACCGTGCAGGCAGATCGCAAAACTAGCGGCCAGTGGTTATTAGGCCGCTTTCCGCGCCGCATCGCTAAAGGGCAGCACCAGGGTCACCGCTGCACCGCCTTGGGGGCAGTTCTGCCACTGCGGTTTGCAGCCCAGGGCCGCTGCCGCCAGGGAGAGCTTGGTGGCACGAGTTTCGACGTCACTGCCGGTATCAGCGATTTCCAGCTCCACGCCATGAGCGGTCAAGCAGCCGGTGACAGTCAACTCGCCACCCTCGGGCATCTGCTCCAATGAATCGCGAACAAGGCTGCTGATTAAGTCGCTCAAGCGATTCCGGTCGGCGGTGGTCGTCAGTTCCAGCGGCACATTCAGTTCAAAACAAATCGGTGCGGGATGCTCGCGCAGCAGCGGCGAGACGACACATTCGACCAACACCGCTAAAGATGAACTAGCCGATCGATTAGAAAGGTAAGACATGGTGCGCTCCCTGCACGCGATGTTTACGGAAACTTTCTGGCCTCATCGGCCAATTCAAAACCACGCATAGACGTTCCCTGCCACCGACCGCAAGTTCAATTGCCGCCCATGTACCTCATTCAAGTCCTGTTGCCGCTGTACGACAATGACGCCAATCCCCTTCCACCAGCCCTGTTTCAGCAGGTACGCAGCGAGCTGTCGTCGCGATTTGGCGGTCTGACGGTCTACTCCCAGTCGCCTGCTGAAGGGCTGTGGCAAGAAGAAGAGCACGACCGTCCGGTGCACGACGAACTGATCCTGTTCGAGGTGATGACCGAACAGCTCGATCGACCCTGGTGGTCAGATTACCGCCAGCAACTCGAGACACGCTTCGAGCAAGAAGAAATCGTGATTCGCGCCCACGGCATCACGCGACTCTGAAGGAGGCTAGAGGCTAGAGGCTAGAGGCTAGAGGCTAGAGGCTAGAGGCTA
>CALELC010000124.1 GCA_937904535.1 uncultured Planctomycetaceae bacterium | reverse complement strand
CGCACTGACTTAAACTCAGCAGAAAGATTCATCACCAAATTGTCAAAGATCGATTAAAAGCCACCGAGCAACAGGCGTTACCGGCGACTCTTGAAGTATTTCAAAGTGTCGGCTGATCGTCAAGCGTTCAGCAACTTTTTTTGATTTCTTCATCACCGAGGTTAGCGGCGTCAGCCGTTTGCCTCAGGTGTGGAGGAATCATAGGAATGCTCTTCGGACCGTACAAGGGCCGCCGTTCGCTTTTTCTGAAAAGATTTTGCTCACACCTGTTCAGCAGCCGCGGTCCAACTCGAACCGCTCTCCATTCGCTTGCCATTTACGGGTTTTTACGTGGTTTTCCGGTCGAGCAGACCACTAGCGTGTGCCGATTCTCACTCGTGGGGGATTGCGAACGGCCCGCCAGCCGTCCCTTTTTCGGCTCGATCAGCAGGAAGCGGAGATGAATCACAGTCCCACGCCTCAGCCGCTCGCGCCGGACGCTAGCAATTCACATACCGCGTCGCCGTCCTCCCGCCGGCTCGAGCGGCAACTCGACAGCCTTGCAGGCCACCTACACAACTCTCGCACTGGGCAAATCGCAGCCGAGACACAGCCTCCTCCGCTCAAGCCGCGGCCCGCGGCCCGTTTCATCGCAGCTGCTCATACCGGCACGCCTGCCGATCCTGCAGGCTCACTCGATGAGCCGTGGCGACCTGCGGAGCCCGGGAGTTTCGCCGAGTGTGGCGTCAGCGAGTCGCAGCTTGAAGGCTTGATCCTCCGCTTGCTGCTGAACACCGGCGAAAGCGCAGGACGCGGCGTTGCCGAGCACCTTAAATTGCCCTTTCGTCTGGTCCAGCCGCTGCTGGAGCGACTCAAGTCCGCTCACCGCGTGGCTTACAAGCAGGCGACGGAAACCAATGACTATGTCTACGTGCTGACCGCGACGGGTCGACAAGCGGCCCACAGCAGTTGCCGCCAAACCACCTACTGGGGTGCGTGTCCTGTGCCGCTGGCGGATTACATCGCCAGCGTGGGGCGGCAAAGCATCGAACGCCAGTCCCCGAAGAAGGCTGACCTTGAACGGGCTTTTGCTGACCTGCTGATCTCGCCGCGGATGCTGCAGCAACTCGGTCCCGCGATCAGCAGCGGACGAGGGATGTTCTTATTCGGTCCTCCGGGAAACGGTAAGTCGAGCATTGCGGAACGGGTCACGGCAGCATTCGGCCGGTACATCTGGATCCCACGGACCATTGAGGTTGAAGGTGCCATCCTCCAATTGTTCGACCCGATGGTTCACCACCTGGCGATGCCGGAAACTCCGCCCGGACTGCTCGATCAATCGGGGTTCGACAAACGCTGGGTGCGGATCAAGCGACCGACGATCGTGGTCGGCGGCGAACTGACGATGGACATGCTCGAGGTTCAGCGGAACAGCGACAGCAACATTAGCGAAGCACCGCTGCAGTTGAAGAGCAATTGCGGGACGCTGGTGATCGACGACTTCGGTCGCCAAAAGATGAGCATCGATCAGTTGCTCAACCGCTGGATCGTCCCGCTGGAGAAGCGCCACGACTACCTCAACTTTGCCTTCGGAAAGAAGATCCGGGTGCCGTTTAACCAGTTGGTGATCTTCAGCACGAATCTGGAACCGAAAGACCTAGTCGACGAAGCATTCCTGCGGCGGATTCCTTACAAGATCGAGGTCCCCGATCCATCCGAGAACGATTTTCGCCGCTTGTTCGAGCTGATGTGTGCCGCCAACGGCATCCCGCACCGAGCCGAGGCAGTCGATTATCTGATTCGCACCCATTACCTGCCGGCCAACCGGCCGTTTCGTCATTGCCACCCGCGTGATCTGCTGCTGCAAGTCAAAAATCACTGTCTGTATAACGAACAGCCCATCGAGCTGACCCAAGACAATCTAGAGCTCGCCGTAGCGAACTACTTTTCTGTGATTTGACGGGCTTGGCGGATGATTAATCGGGCGCCGCCCGCTCCGCTGGTCGGTGGTGACTGACTCGGCTGTTTACCCGGTTCGATCGCGGAGCGATCGACCACACTCAGTCACTATCCGCTCGCGCTGCGGCGTCAGCTGTGCCAGCAACTCCGCCGGCGCAGGCAGTTTGGTCTCGACCAACGGTCGCAGGGGTAGCGCAACGGATCCATCACCGCGCAGCACCACGGCTGCTCGCCCGATCCCGCCGACGCTGGCTGGCAGATAGCAGGTTCGATCTGCTGCCCCAGCCCATTCCGGCGTCTCCGGTTGCCAGCCAATCACAATCCTCCGAGCCGTCGAGTGAACTCCTGCTGCTGCGAACTCATCGGCGCTGCGGGGCTGCTCCCCCCAAGGCACCAGTTCGATCACGAGGTCGGCTGCCGCGTGAACCGACGCCAGGCCCGTGGCCGAGGCCTGCTGACCGTGCCAGGCCTGCACACTGCGGACGGTCAGCGTTTCGTCAAACCGCAGCAGCGCCGCGCGGATGCGGCCATTCAGGTCGCGAAGCAATCCAGTCAGTGTCGACCCAAAGGGAATCGCTTCCTTCGCCTCAAGCACTTCGGGAACCACCACAAACACGAGGAACGTCGCACGATCGCACAGTTCCCGGCAGGCGTGCAGATCGGGATCCTCAGCCGGCGCAGGCTCCGCAGGCCGCCGCACCAGTCGCCGCAGGTGCGCCAGCCGCTCACTGACCCGCTCCGTCCTACGCCACTGATAAACTTCGCCGGCGCGGCTCAGCCGCTGCCGCAGGCGCGGCCAGCGATGCGACGGATCACCGATCAAGACGACGCTGGCATGCGGCGCTGCGGCGTCGCCCAACGTGGTCGCGAAACCTCCCTCGCGAGCAAAGATTTCGCAATACGCTGCCGTCTCCACCGCTGCCGCAGGATCGGAAGCCGCTTTCACGCACGCTCCGGTCTGCTCGGCGAAGCGGCACACGGCCCGTGCCGTCTGTAGATCGAGGATTCGACCTGTAACCCAAATCTGCTCGGCCTGCTGCACCCACTGCCGCGCAAGTGTCAGCGTCGCCTCGGTCGCAGCGGAGTTGCAGTGATGTTCCAGCGCAACGCCCAGTCGTTGCTGCAATCGTGAACAGCACGTGCTGCCGCCCGCGTCCTCTGTCCCATGTTCTGCCGCCGGTTCCCGCAGCGTTTGGTCATTCCCTACAAGCTTCGCCGCTTGCAGATCGTCGCAGTGCAGCGGACAGAACGGGCAGACGAAGCTTGCGGAACTCATCGCTGGCTGAGTTCCTTCACTTGCTCGACCAGGTGGATCACATTTTCGACCGGTGTCTGCTGCAGCACGCCGTGGCCAACATTAAAGATGTGACCTGGCCGACCGGCGGCAGCTTCGAGTACCTGAGCGGCTCGCTCGGTAATCAGTTCGCGGCTGCCCAGCAACACCCCGGGATCCAGGTTCCCCTGCACCGGATGCTGGTAATTGATGCGTCGCCCGGCA
>CALELC010000123.1 GCA_937904535.1 uncultured Planctomycetaceae bacterium | reverse complement strand
GGCCGAGCCAGCGACCGTGGCGCTGACCGGTCAAGCGGCTGCAGTGGAGGTTGCACCGTCGGCGGCAGAGTCCACACCTACGCTGAAGTTCTACCTGCATCGTCACAGCCCAATCGTCGATGCACCCTCGATCGGACCACGGATGGCCGAGCGGCTCGCCCGGCTCAAGATCGTAAATGTGGAAGATCTGCTGGCCGCTAAACCGGCGGCGGTGGCAAGCGGGCTGAAACTGCGCCGCGTCGATGAGTCGCTGGTCCGCAGTTGGCAACAGCAGGCCAAGCTGGTCTGCCGCGTGCCGATGCTGCGAGGGCACGATGCTCAGTTGCTTGTGGCTGCCGGAATCACCGAGCCGGAGCGCCTGGCACAGTGCGATCCGCAGTGGCTGCTGACTCAAATCGATCCGATCAGCCGCAGCCGCGAAGGTCAAAGCATTCTGCGCGGCGGACCGCTGCCGGATTTGGCTGAAATCAGTAGCTGGATCCGCTACGCGAAACAGCATCGTGAGCTCCGCGCTGCCTAACTAACCCGGTCCCTGCTAGCTAACCCAGAGTCACTGGGCCGCCGTCTTGGCGGCCCCGGCCAAAGTTGACAACCCATTAGTCGGCAGATAACCTAGAAAACCTACCTACAGGTGGCGTGTGAGCCGGACTGGCCCGGTTTGCAATCGCCGCCCCCGCCTGCATGGCTTCGGGAACCTCCGAGGCATCCTACCCACCAGTCCGGTACTTGCTCGCGGACGAGTCCGTGAGCTGTCCGCATCCGAATCCCAGCCACAGCGTTTGTTCGATTGGGCTGGCCAAGCCCTCGACGTTCTGAGCTGAAACTACCGACCCACCTGTCTGGGCTTTCGAAGCTCATCAAAAGCATTGCCATGAACCGGTTTCCCTCAACCCGCAATCACGGAGGTTGCTGAAATGATCCTCTCGAAAGCCAATGGATTGCGTCGCTGGCTGATCCTCAGTTTCGGTGTCCTGTGTTTGGCGGGCAGCCCTGCGGTGCTGGCCGATGAGCCAACAGCTACGACGAGCGAAGCCGTGGGATTGCGGTTCTCGTTTAGTGGTGCCCCGTGGCGTGAAGTGCTCAACTGGCTCGCAGAAGAATCCGAGCTCGCGCTGCATGTCGGCGACGTCCCCGGCGGCAGCTTCACTTACGCCGATCCCACGGTGTTTTCGCCCGACGAAGCGATCTCGCGGGTCAACCTGTTTTTGATTCCCCAAGGTTACGCCGTCGTTCGCCGCGGTCAGCTGCTGTCGGTCATTAGCCTCGGCGATCCCAGGAGCCTGCAGCAACTCGATGCGCTGGCGACGTTAACGCCGCTCGCCGAACTCCCTAATCGCAGCGACCACGAAGTCGTGAAGTGCATCGTGCCGCTGGGAACGATCAACGCCGCGGAGGTGACCGCGGAACTCCAGCCGATGATGCTGATGATCGCGCCCGTGGTGCTGCCCAAGTCAAACCAACTGATCCTCACCGAGACCGCAGGCAAAATCAAAAGTGCGCTCGAAGTCATTCGAGCGATGGAGTCGACCGAGCCGGAATCGATTGTGCAACGGTTCGACCTGCAGCATGTCGACGTCGATACCGTGCTGATGATCGCGGGCTCGCACCTCGGGCTGACAGCCGGAGCGACCTCGGGAGCCGACATCAGTATTTCGACCGATGCGACCGGTAAGAGCCTGTTTGTCACGGGCACGCAAGACAAGATTGACCGGCTGCAGACCCTGCTCAAGACGCTCGACGTCCCCGGCGAGCAGGAAGAATCGACGGCTGCCATGCAGCTCCGCTCACATCGCGTAAGCGGAGACAATCTGCAAGCGGTGTACGACGTGTTGCAGACCGTGCTGGCCGGCCAGTCGCTGCGACTATCGATGCAGGCGAACACCAACAGCATCGTGGCACTCGCCGATGAGAGCGTTCATCAGCAAATCGAGAACACGATTCAAGAACTGCAGGCACCGGCAATGGATTTTGCGGTGATCGATCTGCACACCCTCGATCCCTATTTTGTGGTTTCGCTGATCGGCGAAATGTTTGGGACTCAACCTGCAACCGATACGCGCTCTTGGCGGGATCGGTCGCGGAGCGAAGACACCCATGCTGCCAAGACGCCCAAGGTCGATGCTGATCCAGGCAACCGCCGCTTGTTTGTTCGCGGTACGACGGATCAAGTCGTTCAGATCCGCCAAATGGTCGAAAGCCTCGATTCACGGCGAGCTAGCCGTGACGAAGTGCGAGTCGTCCCGCTGCGTGGTCAACATCGCCAGCAGGTGTTGGAAGCCGCTGAACGCTTTTGGCGCGGCGACAACCAAGTGCAGATTCTGCCTTCGATCGAAGGGTTTGATCATCACGACCAGGTGATCGAACGCGCTGTGCATCCCCATCAGCCGTCGGATCGCCCGGTGTCTGCGCCGACATCCGAGCAGCCCGCGGCCGATGAACGCTACGAAGCCGGAGTCCCCCAGAAACCGCACAGCGAGGCTCAGGAAGCGCTGGTGTCGTTGCCGACTCAGGACGCCGAGGCGTCCGTCGTCTCCTCGGATACCCAAGCGTCGATTTCCAAAGTGGGCCGCAAATCGGTGGCGCCGATCCGCGGCCAATTGGTCCCGCAAGGTGTCCTGCTGCAGTCGGATGACTTGGCAGCGCTGGACCGCTTCCAAGACCATCTGCTGGAGATCGCAGCCTCCAGCAAGAACACACCGTCACCTCCGGTTGTCTACTACTTGAAGTACGTCAACGCGGAAGACGCAGTCAAAATGCTCGCCGACCTACTTGACGGCGGCCGATCGCTGGCAGATATCCCACCAGGCTCGCTGGTCAATGGCAGCGTTGCCGGATCCGGGGGTTACTACGGCAGTTTCCCCACCAAAC
>CALELC010000122.1 GCA_937904535.1 uncultured Planctomycetaceae bacterium | reverse complement strand
ATCCCAAACGGCGATCGAGATTGATGATCACCGGTGCTCGCAGATTGGTGGTCACCGCGCCGGGCTTGCCCGACAAAGTGGTCAACACATAAGTGCGATGGTCTTGGCGCAGTTGCAACACCTCCAGCGAACGACTGGTGATGTGCACGCGGTAGTGCGGAACAAACACCCGGGGGCTGATCATCGCCAGTGCCCGGTCGCCGCGAGATGCGCTTTGCAGCCACGCTACGGCCGGATTCTCAGGGTCGGGGACCAGTGCCCACTGCCGCAACGATTCCAGCCCAATCAGCCCCTGAGGAAACAGAAACAACTCACGCTCGTCAACTTGGAGCGTTCCAAATCGCTGGGTTTCAATACGCATCTTGGCCAATCCAAACGGGGGCGATGCGGACCACAGATGCGTCCGCATCAAGCGAAGGGCTGAGCGCAAAAGCACAGCGTCCCCTAGCTCTATCGGCCGTTACCGTCGGCACAATCGACAAAAACGTCACAAAAGTTCGAAGGCGTTTGCCCCGCCCCTGCTACGCCAGTCGTTGCAGTCGCCGGACCACCCACTCAAAGGTCAGCGCCGCCGCGATCAACCACAGCAAACTCGCGTTGCGGCGTTCAGCAAACAGGTCGTCCGGCGTCCCTGGCAGGATCGTCGTCTGTGGCTGAGGTTGCAAGACTTCAGCAAGCCGGCGTGTGGTGAACTCAGCGGAAGCGTCGTCGTTCACCGGCAAATACTCGCCGCCCGTCGCTGTGGCCACGAAGGCCAACTCTTCATCGTTGCGCTGGGGGCGTTCTAGCTCTGCCGTTGGCAGTCGTACCTGTACGCTTTGGCGCAACACCGAATCGCCCAGCCCGTCTCCGAGTGTCAGTCGCAGTTCGTAGCTGCCAGCGTTGCGGACGATAAACCGGCCGCCGTAGGTGCCTCCCTGCGTCTCGCCCTCGACCGGGCGCAGCACCACTGGCACGATCGTGCCGCCGGGGCCGAGCAGACTCGCTTCCACCTGAGGCACCCGCAGTGGCTCGAACTGATCGTCCGTCAGCACGGCTCGCACGGTGATGGTGTCGCCGACACCGGCGCGCGGATTGTCGACCATCAGCACGCCGCGATTGGAATCCCTCAGCAGCCGGCCTTCGCTAATCCAGCGAATCAACTTCGTGTAGTAGCTGTCGAAGTAAGTATCGCTCTCGCTTCGCAATCGCCACATCTCACCGCTGGCCTGAAAATAGGTCCGCCCTGCGCCATAGAACTGGCTGGCAAGGTATACCGGCAAGCTGTCGCCAACCCGCGTCGAAGGGTCGGAGAAGTAGGCATAAACCTTGGCTCCCGGCTTCGGATCTTTCACGCCAACATAGTCGTAAACTCCCCCAAAGCTGCCCCAGATGTCGAAGCTGGTTTGCGGATCATCAGCGATGAATAAGAAATCAGCTCGCCGGGCCTCAGGCGTGAACTCGAGTTCGTAGGCGGTGTCCCCTCCCTGGCGACCGCCCGTGAGCAGCGGGCTTCGGGTCGCCAGTTCAACCGGGAACAGCCCGTTGAGGATCGTGACGCGTGGGTCGGTCCGCATGCGGGTCCACTGGGGCATGTAGATCGGCCCGCCAATCAGCACCAAACCGCCGGCCTGCTCGCTGAGCCAGCGCTGCAGCAATTGCAGCCGTTCGGCTGGGATGGTCATCCAGTCCGGATCGACAGCCACAATCGCATCATATTCAAACAGCTCTTCGGCCGTCGCTGGAAACTCGGTCAACAAGGTGTCGGCGTCTTGGCTGATGCCGGCCTGTGCTGTCTGCAACCAGACATCGAGCTGCACCGAATCGTCACGGAACAGCAGGTTGCGAATGAACTGGTATTCGCGCGTTGGTCCACCCGCGACGGCGAGCACTCGCAGCCTGCGCGCGACGACTTCGTAACGTGCTTCGCGCGCGTTGTCTTCGGCGTTCTGATCGTCCGCCGGTGGCACCACACGCACCGCCAGCCGCCGCCGGCCGACGGTTTCGGGCGACATTTCAAAGCGAATCGGCACGAGCGTCCCATCGGCAGGGAGTTCGACTTCTTGGCTGTCGATGACCTCCGTCAATTCCGCATCGCTGTCGTCGAGCCCGTCGAGCAATTGCACCTGAGCGTTGAGCGACTGAGAACCGCTGGCCTGCAGTACGGCCGACAGGGCGAACTTGTCGCCCGGATAAACCCGGCGGGGAGCATCTAAGTCAACCAAGCGAACATTGGTGGGCGCGTCGCTGCTGCCCAGCCCGACCGGGTACACCGCGACCTCATTGCGTTTGGCGAGGGTCGCGACGGCACTCGTCGAAATCCCGCTGTTTCCTTGGCCGTCGGTCAGCAGCACGATCCCCGCCAGGGTCGTCGGATCATGGCGAGTGAGCACGCCGCCGACAGCGTCGCCGATCCGGGTTTCAGAGCCGGCGGCGGCCAAAGCGGCGTTCCAGTCGGTGACGCGGCGGTCGGGCTGCTCGGTTCCAGGAACAACATCGGTGTTGGGCAGAGGCGTTGCTGGCTGGCGTTCGCCGTCGCTTGCGTCATCCTGCGCAGCATCCGTTTGGCTGGACTGGGTATTGATGCCGATCAGCGAAGCGAGTGTGCGCTCGGTCCGCACCGCCCACACACCGCCGAGCAGAATGGCACCGACAGTCATCAGCACGGCGGTACTGATCAGCGGTCCTCCGATCGCATCGGGGCGGCCACCGGCCGCCAGTACGAGCGAAGCAACGCCCAGCAACACCATCGCCACCAGGCAAAGTGCGCCGAGCATCGCCAGTCGATCTGGCTGGTCGTCGCTGCTCCTGCGCTGAGCTGCGTCGTCCTGCGAATCGGGCGCAGCGGCCGGGAGACGCGACTCGAGTTCGGCCGGTTCATTCTGTTCGTCAAAAGCGTAAACAGTCAGCTGATGTTGCTGCTCCAGTTGTTCCAGCAATCCGCTCTCGCCGAGGATCTGGGCCGCGCGCGCGGCGCGGCTCATCGGTATCGCACCCGCCGCCGATGAGTCAGGCAGCGACATGCTCTGGCTCGTGTCGACAAGTACCGCCACTTCGCTAGCCCGCGTTACCCGTTGTTGCGCTCGTCGTTGAAGTCCAAAAAAGAAGAATACGAGTGCCACGATCACACTCAAACGCAGCCACAACAGCGTGGCCCGCACTCCCGGTGACAGCTCCACCGTGTCGCGGCGGTAGAGCCACACGCACAGGTAAATCAGGGTCGCCACCACGGCGATCGCGATCGCCCAGCCCCACCAGCCGCCGAGCATGCCGATGCGACTGAACTCATAGACGATCTCACTGGTCGAAGTCAGTGCGTCGCCCGTGACGAGATCGGTCTGTGCGAAAAGACTGGCTGTCCCCAAAGGATGTTCCCCGCTTATGTTCATCGCTGCGTTCTCCGGGCAGCACCACCCCCAGCCAGACCCGCCAACGCGGCCGCTGGGACTGGGGCACCCGCAGATGCCAGCGGCGGATGGTAACTCGACAAATACGCCAGCACCTGTTCGGCCGCCAGCAGCAGCGCCAGCAAGCCCAGCAGCACGAGCGCCGTCGCCGATCCGGCTGGCCCGCTGCTCGGCTCTGCCAACTCGCCTGCAGACACAAATCGCACATCGACCGGTTGAACGGCGCGCTGGATCTCGGCCGGTGAAGCTCGCCGCAGATCGCCTTCCCCGCCGGCGATGACCATCGCGAGCGGCACGATTTGGCTCTGCCCATCCAACTGTGTCAGCACCAGTTCAGCCACGCCCGCCTGCATCAGGGCGTCGACGTCACCGGAGCCGGAAATGACCATGTCCTTCGGATCGACTACGACCCCGCGCTCCGCCCCGTCACCCACCAGTTGCCACTGCTGTGGGATTCGCGGCGGTTCGTCGACCGGCGGCAAGAACGTGACTTCTGGGGCGTAAGCGTCCGCGGGGACGGCCCGCCGAATACCTTCTTCTACACTTTGAGCCACGGTTGGAGACGCTGCAGACCAAAGATAGGCGTTGGACTGCAGCAGAAACACAACAAAGGTTGGATCGCCTGACCAGTTCGTCCAGTTGCCGTCCAGGCCCACCAGCGATGTGATCACCCGCCCTCGGCCGAGATCATGCTGCGTGACCAGCGGACGGCCATCGCGGCGCATCAACACCTCACGCATCGGCGCAGCGGTGTCACCGCCACCGGAAGCCGCGCCTTCGTCACTCGCCAGCGACCAAGTTCGCGAAACACCCACCAGCGAAAATACAGCATCGCCGATCGGCGCCAGCGGCTCCGTCAGCGGGTGCGGGCGGCCCAGAATCACGTCAGGCGAAACCTCCGCGGACCGTACCGGCAATTCCAGCGGATCGCCCAACGGCGCCGGCAGCAGACGACGCGACCCTGCGAGCGTGCGGTTGTAAAGCTCACGATTGATCGAGCCGCCGAGGAACCAGAACAATCCGCCGCCCCGTTCCACGTACTCCCGCAACAGTCCTGCGACCGTGTCGTTGATCTCAGGGACATCAATCAAATAGACCGCGCGATAGCGGCTGAGCTGTTCCGCGGTCAGGCTCCGCAGCACCGCGGGTGACTGCACATCCGGCAGCGCTCCGGTGCGAACTTGTCCGCCGGGATTGAGCACTGAGGCAACGTGGAAGGAGCCGCGACCGTTGGTGTCGCCATCGATCACCAACACCCGTTCGAGATCTGTCAGCGGCAAGGTGCAGACGCGGCGATTGTCGATCGCCAGGGCATCATCGGCGATCGAAACTTCCAGCGCATGGGTGCCGGGCTGCGTGATATAAACCTGGAACGACCGCGTCTCTTCGCCGTGCGGGGCAATCTCCTCGATCACCATCGACGGCAAGGTTTCGCTTTCTCCCGACACCCGCCGTGTCGGATCAGGGACACCCAGCGACTGGTCGTAACGGATCACGCGGGCCGAGAGCACGACGTTGCTGGCGGCTGTCGCCGCGTGGTTTTTGACCGTAGCGCGGACCACGACCGGCACGCCCGCCACCCAGACGTCCGGCTGTGGCGTTAACTGCGAAATCGCCAAGTTGTTGCCCTGAGCCGCGGCGCAGTCGATCATTCGAATCGTTGAGCCGGCGCGGGCGAGTTCGCCGATCGCTTCTGCCGCTCGTTGTGGTGATTGCCAGTCGAGCGTGCGAAAATCGCTGGCGACATAGATCACTCGCTGATCGGCAGGGGTGCCACTGACAAGTTTGGCGGCAAGTTCCAGTGCCGCGACCAGGTCGGTGCGCATCGTGCTGGGCCCGGTTCCGAGCACGCGGTTGATCACGCTGGCATCGCCGAGGATCGAGCGGGCGGCGAGGTCGGCGGCCGCATCGGCGTTGTCGCTGCCGGCACGCGTGACCAGCGCCGCGCGGCTCGCGCGGATCACGGTGATCTGATGATTGCCCTCGCTACTGGCCAAACGATCGACGAGTCCTCGCAACGATGCCAAGGCACGACCATACGCGGGTCCGCCGCCGCTGGTGTCGCCCATCGAGTAGCTGTCGTCGAGCACAAACACGTGATGGGTCGTGCGCGTTCCGACGAGTTCCAACAGACGTCCGCCGCTGACCCAACCGGCCAGCATCGCCACCAAGACCGCCGCGATCGCCATCCGCGTCAGCAGCAGCAACAACTGTTTGAGAAAAATCCAATTGCGCTGCTTGCGATACGCGGCCATCAAGAAGTCCATCGCTGCCCAACGCTGGCGGCGGTGCCGCAGCATGTTGATCAGATGGACCAGGAACGGGACAGCAACAAACAGAAAGCCGGCCGTCAGCGCGGGATACAAGAACATCGCGGGCTAGCCTTTGAGCTTCGGAAGGGAGCCGCGGACCGAAAGGAACTTCGCCAACACCGCGTCCAGTGGATCGCTGGTCCGCACCAGCATGTAATCGATCGACAACCGTCCACACGCCTTGCGAGTTTTGTCAAGAAACGCATTCATCGCTTCGAGGTAGCCCTCACGCAGCGCCCGCGGATTGCAATTGAGAAAATCGGCCGACTCTAGCCCCTCAAAGCGCGTGGCGCCGGAGAAATTGAAGTCGAGTTCATCGTCATGCAGCACATGGAACAACGCGACATCGTGTCCGCGAGCGCGCATCACCCGCAGCCCTTCGACCAATTCATCGATCCCCAGCAGATCCGAAACGATCACGATCAACCCGCGGCGAGCGATCGCCTGAGTCACTTCGCGAGCCACCTTCGGCAAATCCGTGCGGCCGTCGGCGCCTACCGTCTGCAGCATCGTCAACAGTCGCGTCAGCTGTTGGCGATTGCTTTTGGCGGGCAACACATCGCGAACCTGCGAGTCAAACGTAAACAGCCCGGTCGCATCCTGTTGTCGCAGCGCCAGGTAGGCCAGCGATGCGGCCAAGGTGGCTGAGTAATCGAACTTGTTGGTCTCACCGTCGCCGTAGGCCATGCTGCCGCTGCGGTCGACCAACAGATGCAACCGCAGGTTGGTCTCTTCTTCGTACTGCTTGACGTGCAGCCGATCCTGGCGAGCGTAGACCTTCCAGTCGATGTGCCGGATTTCGTCGCCGAAGGTGTACTGGCGGTGCTGCAGGAACTCGACCGATTGGCCGAAGTACGGACTGCGGTGCATCCCCGAGAGAAATCCTTCGACCACCCGCCGCGCGGACAGTTCCAGTCGCCGAATCCGATCGGTGACCTCAGGTCGCAAATATCTTTTGGAACCGGGCATCTCGTGTCAGCTCGTCTTCGGTGGTGGGAGTCGCGGCAATAATCCGATCGATGACGTCATCGCTGGACACTCCGTCGCTTTCGGCGGCAAAGTTGACCACGACGCGGTGCCGCAGCACGCTCTTGGCCAGCGCCTGAATGTCCTCGACCTGCACGTGGAACCGCCCTTCCAGCAGCGCCCGCGCCTTGCCACCAAGGATCAAGAATTGCACGGCTCGTGGGCCGGCCCCCCAGCCGACGAGTTCATCGACGAAGTCCGGCACCCCTTCGCTGCCGACGCGCGTCTGTCGGACCAGCGACAGCGCATACCGCACGACGTGATCGCTGACCGGGACTTGGCGAACGATCTTTTGCAGCCGCAGAATGTCCTCGGCTTTGAGAATCGGTTCCAACTCGGCGACTGCGGTGCCCGTTGTGCGCTTGGCGACTTCGAACTCTTCGTCAAACGAGGGATAATTGACGAACACCTTGAACATGAAACGGTCTTGCTGCGCCTCGGGCAGCGGATACGTCCCTTCCTGTTCAATCGGGTTTTGCGTTGCCAGCACGAAGAATGGGCTGGGCAGCGGATGCCGCACGCGGCCAACCGTGACCTGACGTTCCTGCATCGCTTCGAGCAGCGACGACTGCGTTTTCGGCGGCGTGCGGTTGATTTCGTCAGCCAATACGACGTTCGCGAACAGCGGACCTTGCATGAACCGCATCTCGCGATGGCCGGTCGCCCGGTCTTCTTCGATGATTTCGGTGCCGGTGACGTCGGCGGGCATCAAGTCAGGCGTGAACTGAATGCGGCTGAAAGACAGGTCGAGCGTCCGTGCGAGCGTGCTGATCATCAGCGTCTTGGCGAGCCCTGGGACGCCCTCGAGCAGGCAGTGGCCTTGGGAAAACAGGCAGACCAGAATCTCGTCGATCACGTGGCGCTGCCCGACGATGACTTTGCCGAGTTGTTCGACGACTTGCTCCTTGGCATCGCGCAATCGCGAAGCGTCTTCGGCATCCAAGGCCAACTGATCCAGGGTGTCAGACATCAGAGAAAGCGACTCCACTCGGTTGAATCGGGCAACGACAGACTTCGGTATCCCGCTAGGTACAACCAGAATAACACGCGGTGCCGGTCGGAGTAGCTAGGCAAGCCAGGCCGGCCGTGTTTTATAACGTCTTGAGGTACTCCAACACCGCCCGCTTTTCATCCGCCGTCAGCGCAGCCGGATAGAGGTGCCCAACGTTCGATTTGCCGAACTTGCGCGTGTCGAAGTATTGCCGGCGGACTGCGATGTCGGTTTCGGTCAACGGAATCCGCGCGACGCTCTCGACCTGCAAACCGACCTTTTCGTCATCCATCTCGTCCGCCGTCCGTCGCCATACCGTCGGTCGTTCGTCGGGGTTCAAGACGTGCCAGAGCGTCGGGACGCTGCCATTGTGGAAGTACGGTGCGCTGGCCCATACGCCGTCCAGAGGCGGGGCAACATAGCCGTCAGGATCCAACTCGGTTTGCTGGCGCTGGCCATCCGAGCGGACCGCGAACCAACTGTCGGCATACCGCTGGCGCCCCGGTGGCGAGAGCGCCGTTAGCCGCACCGGGTCGGTGCCAAGTTCATCCAGCGGCACCCGTACATTGGGATAGTCACTGTCTTCGCCATAGGTCCCGTGGCAGCTGGCGCAAGACGATGCAAACACCGCCTCACCGCGACGGGCCAGTTCGGCGTCGATCGGGCCTGCGTACCGCGGTGGCCGCAGCGACATCAGATAGGCGTAGATGTCGCGGAAATCGGCTTCGTGCTCGCGATAGAACTCAGGGCCGTTCTCAGGCACGAGCGTGAACTGCATCAGGCCGCGATGGCCGCGTTCGGCGAACCCGTCGATGTACATGTACGGACGCTTGTGAAAGTGCCACCAAGGCGGCGCATCCATATCGTGATGCACCAGGTCCGGCGTAACGCCAGATACGACATTCAAGTCAGCGTCGCGACGGCTGAGCAATCCAACTCCAAAGATCACGGCGTTGGTGGTTCCGTGCGTGGTGCCCAAGGGAATCACCAGTGAACCGACATCCATGCGTGACAGCGGCTGCGCAAGCCGGAGCTTCGTCGCTCGCAGCTCTTCGGTCATTGTCTGCAATGCAAAGCGATGATTGGGCGCTCCCGGAAAAGGCTTCCCGTAGACTTCGCCACCGTGACAGGTGAAGCAGTTCATCGTCCACTGCCGCTCGCCGTTGGCCGCTTGGGTGACCACGTACTGCAACGGGTCACCCGGTAGATCCGCCAGCGGCGTTGCCTGTCGTGGGGTCAATCCGTAACGTCGAAAGGCCATCGCACGGCGCTGCTGGGGCGATGCGTTTTGGGCGGCGTCACGCAGTGGCTGCGGCCAAACTTGCCAGACGTTATCGAAGACTTCTTCCGTAAAATCTGGCGGCAAGAACGGCTGTTGGACAAGCAACTCGTAGCCCCGCTGTGCATCGCCTGTAACCGCACAAGCGTCACTCGCGACCCCATGCGGTGGAGCAACGACTGCGTTGAGTGCCAGAAATGCGATCGAGCGGAAAAGCAGTTGGGTATTCATAGACGAAGTCGGTGTTTCAGCGAACGCCGTGTTGGCGGCCCGGACGCAAATCAATCAGGCCGGCGATCACACGGCAGGACTTAACCGGGGTGGTCACGGCGAATCAACCGTCACGTTTGCTACGGCGTGGATGGACCGGCGGTGAAATGCACGACCTGCACTCCGCCGTAGCTTCTCACGGCAAACGAATCGGAGGTGGCTGCAACCATTTGCTCCGCCCATCTCTGAGCCGTGCGACGCGAGCACCGCAGCACCGCCCAGTGAGAACTTGTCGCCGGGTGGAGGCTGGTTTCCGGCTGATGCACATTCACGACCGTGACCGGCAGCAAATTGTAAGGGCCACTTAGGGGGTAAGCCAAATAATTCAAGGCCTCGGGATCACGACTGGTCAGCAATCGCGGTGCTTCGATCAGACCCGGATCGAGCCATACCGGTTCGTTGCCGACGCGATGTGCAGCGACATAGGCGGCTGCACTGCGCCAGTTTTCGCCTCGCAATCGCGGACGCTGCTGGGCGTCCTTCAGACGGGACTGGATCGAGAGTGCGGCAAGCACCAGCACGAGCAATCCAGGCGTCCAACGTAGCAGCCTCCAATATCCCTCCCCGGCGCTCAACCGCTGCACGCGGTTGCTCGCTTCGCCAATCGCCGCAGCACCGGCCCAAATCAAAACCGGCAGGGCCGCAATCAAGTAGCGGCGATGGAATACGGCCACCATTCCACATGCCGAAAGCAGCCAAAAGAACAGCGTCGCTACGAGTGCGATGAGAGCGGGACGTAGCCAAATGAAGCCGGTTGCTTGCGACGGTTGGCCGCAAAACCGATCGACCAATGCCAGCCCGCTCGCGACCCCTGCAGGAATCAACAGCAGCGGTGTCCAACGCCAAATGGTCCACAGTTGCCACGGCGAATCGGCGGAGGCGAACACGGCCCATTGATCGCGGTGTTGCCAAGCCGTCAGCAACACTCGGCCAGCCAGCCACCACATCATCGCCAGGGTTCCCATGGCCAGCAGTCCGACCAGTACCGCATGACTCAGGCGGAAGCTGAGGCGGAGTCGCTGGAGCCAGGTGAGGATCCGTGCGGCACTGAAGCCACTGAGGCCCAGCCACCCAAGCACTCCCAGTGATGTCGGTTGAATCAGCGCCGTCAGAACGATCGCCGCGTGAAGAGCGAGCGCCGCACGGACACCGCCGCTGCGACGCTGTTCCAGCCAACTCCAGCACGCAAGCGTGCCCAGCAACATCACTGCCGGAAACACCCGCAGCTCCGTGCCGAAGAAAATTGCATTTGGCTCGCAGGCGAAGATTACGCCTGCTGCCAATCCACCGACCAAACTCTGGCTGTACCGGGCAACCCCGGCGGCGATCGTACCGCAGGCTAGCGACGACAAGATCACGCTGCTGGTTCGCAGTGCCAGCGCGCTGTCGCCTGCGAACTGGTGCCACAACCACAGTCCCCAGTAATACACCGGCGTCTGGTTGCCCCAGGCTGCTCGGGGAGCGACTTCACGGAAACCGCCCCAGACGCTCCACGCCGAATGGAGCTCGTCGACCCACAAGCTCTCCGCCAAGTACGGCCAGCGGGTGATGAACGCGACGACCGTCGCGGCGCACGCCAATAACCACAAGGAGACGTGCTCGAGTGGCGGGGCGTCCTGGGTAACCAGTGGCGGTTGGGCAACCGAGTTCAAGACACCGCGACCCGTGAGCCTCGTGGCGACCGATCTGCCACCCGACGCAGAATCTCGCACGCTTGCTCGATCTGCTCGGGCGAAACGTCTAGGTGGGTGACCAGCCGGATCGATTGCAGGCCGATCGCAAAGCAACTGAGACCGTTGTCTTTCAATGCCGCGACAAACTCCGCCGCCGTGCCCCAGCCCGGGTCGATGTTGACCGCGACGATGTTGGTCTGAATCGAGCCGCCCATGATCGACAGCGACTCGCATTGTGCGATCGCTGCGCCGAGCCGCTGGGCATGTTCGTGATCCTCTGCCAGCCGCGAACGATGATGCTGCAGCGCGTAGAGTGCTCCAGCAGCGATGATCCCGGCCTGTCGCATCGCCCCACCGAACAACTTTCGCGCCCGGTGCGCCTCGCGGATGAACTCCGCGGATCCGGCCAGTGCCGACCCGACCGGCGCCCCCAGTCCTTTGCTGAAGCACACGCTGACCGAATCGAACGGCGCGGCCAGTTCCGCCTCACTCACCCCGCTGGCAACCGCTGCGTTCCACAAGCGTGCGCCGTCGACGTGAGTTGTCAGTCCCTGCTGCCGTGCCCAGTCGCAGATCTCGATGATGTGCTGTTGGGGGAAAATGCGGCCGCCGAAGCGATTGTGGGTGTTCTCTAGACAAACCAGCCGCGTGCGGACAAAGTGCAAATTGTCGGCACGTACCAGCGGCCGCAGCTGCTCGACTCGCAGCACCCCGAAGTCGCTTTCGACCGTGCGGGCCACCAAACCCGAGAGTTGGGCGAAGGCCGCTTGCTCGAAGTTATAGACGTGTGAGTTCGCGTCACAGAGAAACTCGCTGCCGCGGTCGCAGTGCAGCCGAATCGCGATCTGGTTGGTCATCGAACCGCTGGGCATGAAGATCGCAGCTTCCTTGCCGAGCAGTTCCGCCGTCAGCTTTTCGAGCCGATCGACGGTCGGATCGACGTCGATCAGCGCATCGTTGACCTCCGCTGCGGCGATGAAGCGACGCATCGCAGGGGTCGGTCGTGTGACGGTGTCGCTGCGTAGGTCGATCATGAGGTTCAATGGAGCGGTCTGGACAAAACGGCCTGGCGGGTAACCAAAACCGGACGGTCGGCTTAAAATGCGTCGGTTGCCCGTGCCCGACCAGCTCTGACGCCAGCCGACAGCGCCGATCGGACCCCGGGGACTCCTTTATTTAACCGATCCTTTGACAGTCGCAAATGATCTCCACCTCTGATCCGGCCGTTTTGATCCCCTACGTTGATGCTCGTGAAGGGGCCGCCGATGTGCTCGCGACGCTGCGGGAAAAGCTCAGTCCTCGCGGCGACGTCGTCTCGCCACGCGGTCGCGAACTGACCATCAAAGTATTCGGAGCGCCGCTGACTCCGGTCGAAGTGGTCGAGAAAATCTGCGGCGACGTGCGGAAGTCAGGCACCGAGGCGGTACTGCGGTATGGCGCGGCGCTGGA
This sequence comes from uncultured Planctomycetaceae bacterium, assembly GCA_937904535.1. Classification (GTDB taxonomy): domain Bacteria; phylum Planctomycetota; class Planctomycetia; order Pirellulales; family Pirellulaceae; genus UBA6163. Next base: position 1,938 of record CALELC010000122.1, on the reverse strand, counting down.
CGGAACGGAGTTGAGCGCCGGTCAGTTACGAGTCCCCGCCGAGGAACTGGCGGCGGCGCACGCAGCGGTTGATCCGGAATTGCTGCAGGCGATTCGGCGGATTCGCGACAACATCACGACCTTCCAAGAAGCGATCCTGCACCGCGATGTGACCATCCAGCCGCGGCCCGGAGTGTCGCTGACTCAGCGGTATGTTCCGCTGCGCCGAGTCGGTGTGTGTGTCCCTGGTGGTGCTGCGGCTTACCCGTCGACCGTGCTGATGACCGTGGTTCCGGCGAAGGTTGCCGGCGTGCAAGAGATTGCCGTGGTCGCTCCGCCGACGCCGTTTGGTGCCTACAACGCGGTGATGCTGGCAACCTGTCATGAACTCGGCGTCAGCGAAGTCTATCGCATGGGGGGGGCGCAAGCGGTCGCGGCGCTGGCCTATGGCTGTGACGCTGTTCCCGCAGTCGACAAGATCGTCGGTCCGGGAAATCTGTTTGTGGCACTGGCGAAGAAGCACGTGTTTGGAACCGTCGACATCGACTCGTTCGCTGGGCCGAGCGAAGTCGTCGTGATCGCCGACGAAACCGCCAATGCGAGTTACATCGCGGCCGATTTGCTCGCTCAGGCCGAACATTCCCCTGGCTCAGCGATCTTAATCAGTTGGCAGGCGGAATTGCTGGAAGAGGTCCAGCGGCAGCTCGCTCAGCAGGTGACGACTCTGGAACGCAACGAGTTAACAGTCGACAGTTTGCGATCGTTTGGAGCCCTAATCCGCGTTCGCGATGCCGACCAGGCCTGTGAGCTTACCGACCAGTTCGCTCCGGAGCACCTGCATATTCAGACCGAACAACCGCGGGAGTTGATGTCACGTATCCGCAACAGTGGCGCCGCGTTCCTCGGACATCAAACCCCGGTTGCGCTGGGGGATTATGCCGCTGGGCCGAGCCACGTGCTGCCCACTGGCGGAACCTGCACCTGGGCAGCCGGCCTGTCGAGCAACAGCTTCTTGCGCAGCGGCAGTGTCACGGAGTTTGATCAGGCGGCGCTGGATGCGATTGCTGACGATGTCCAGCGACTCGCCGTGCAGGAAGGCTTGACCGCACACGCGCGAAGTGTTTCCATTCGGCGATCTTAAGCCTGGCAGCGGGTTGTTGTTCTGCGTGGGCTGCCTGTGATGCGCAGGGAGACTGCGCGCTGTATTCCGTGACTTTCCTCCTTTCTCCCTTTGGCCAACTGATCGCTCGTGAGTTCCCCTACCCTGTTTCGCCCCGCGCTATCGCGGATGAAGCCTTACACGCCGGGTGAACAGCCGCGCGGCGGTGAGTTGATCAAGCTCAACACCAACGAAAACCCCTTTAGCCCGCCACCCGCGGTGGTCGAGGCGATCATCGCAGCGGCTAAGGGGCCGCTCAATCGTTATCCCAGCCCGACCGCGGAAGCGTTCCGCATTGCGGCCGCGCAAACGCTCGGCCTACCAGGGCCGGAGTGGATCTTGGCTGGCAACGGCAGCGATGAGATTTTGACGCTGCTCGTCCGCGGGTTCGTCGGTGAAGGCCAACGCCTGCGGTTGCCGCATCCGAGCTACATCCTCTATCGCACGCTGGCTGATATCCAAGGTGCCGAGTGGGAGCAGATCGCCTTTAACCCTGACTGGACTCTGCCCGAGGAGTTCGGGTTGAGCGATCCATCGCTGCGGTTAGTGCTGCTGCCCAACCCCAACAGCCCCAGTGGAACGCTGATCCGGCCCGAGGAAGTCGAGACCCTGGTGCAGAATCTTGATTGTCCGCTGGTGGTCGATGAGGCCTACGTCGACTTCGCTGACTGCAACTGCCTGGAGTTGGTCCAGCGCAACGAGCGGGTGCTGGTGACGCGGACGTTGAGCAAGTCCTACGCACTTGCCGGGATCCGCTTTGGGTTCCTGATCGCACAGCCGCACGTGGTCGCCGAACTGGC
>CALELC010000121.1 GCA_937904535.1 uncultured Planctomycetaceae bacterium | reverse complement strand
CGGAGCCGGCGGCGGTGCCGCTGGCGGCGGTGCTGGCTGAACTCGAACAGCCGTGATGAAGTGAGCCGAACGTGCGGGTCTGTGGGCGGGGCCATTGAACTGTCTTGCCGCAGACCCGTGTTGTTGCTGGAGCAGGCCCCGCTCGGAGCAATCGCAGGCTCAGTCGTCTTTGCAGGCGACTGACCGCCGTGGCTACGCTGCCGGAGTTTCTGGCCCGGCTTGCTTGGTTGTTTTTTCCAGCCGAGCTTCGGTTTGAGTCCAGGGATCGATCCAGTCGTCCCAGCAGTTGAGATAGGCTGCGTAGCCTTTGTTGGCACGGCAGCGCTGGTCGAGCCAGCTCTGAGTTGAGGCGATGATCTCGCGTTCGCGGGCGCGATTGATTCGACCTAGCAGCACCATCGCGCGCAGAAACACGAAGTACGTGTCCAGCACATCACAGCGGCAGTAATCACTGATCTCTTGCAGTTTTCCTTGATTGTACATTTCCTGCACATGATCGCCCTTGACGGCCATTTTGCCTGGTTTCGCGACCAGTTGGGCAGCCAAATCCAAGCCGCCGCGGAACCAACAGGCGTTGTAGTTGGTCAAAAACTCGTGCAGATCGAAATGCGCATCCAAGTTGTAGCGATTGCGCGAGTGCTTGTAGCTGGGGCCGTTAAAGTTAAACCAAGCCGGAATCGACAGCCCGTACCGAAATGCCGCGAGCTCCATCAGCGGCAAATCAAAGCCACGACCGTTGAACGTTACCCATTGAGGGCGGCCGTAGCTTTCCCAGCCACGCCAAAAATGGTCGGTAATGACGTGAGGGCGAAAATGCGGCTCATCCAGCGAAACGATGTCGATCAGGTTCAAGTCGCTGTCGACCTTCGCGATCACGACCGCCGTCGGGATCTGAAACGTATGCGGAATGAAATCTTTGCCCGATTGTTCCCGCAACTCAGCTTGGTAGCGAGCGATCGCTTCTTCGGGGGTCAACGATTCATTGGGATACTTCACTCCGGCGATCAAGCGACCGTCGGCCACGCTCTCCACGTCGAAAACAAGGTGAGACACAGAGGCCATATGCAGGATCTAACGTTAAGGGGCGGCGTGAGTGAGGACCAGAAAACGGGGTTCCGGTTCTCTAGGTGACAGTGTAACGTTCAGGGGGGATGGGCCGGCAGGGCAGCCTGAATCCCAGTCCCTATCATCTCATTGTTAGTATTGCCTGTACAATCGATCAGGAGCTTGACTTGGTGATCCGTACAAACCGACTGCTCGACCGCTTTCTGCGTTACGTACGGATCGACACGGCGGCCGATCCAGCTTCAGCCGATTACCCCAGCAGTCCCGGTCAATTCGAATTGGGACGCGTGTTGCTTGAAGAATTGATCGCCATGGGGGCCGAGGACGCGCATCAAGACGCCAACGGCCTGGTCTGGGCGACCGTACCCAGCACTGCGGGGCCAGGCTTACCGACCGTGGCCCTGCTCGCTCACTTGGACACTTCGCCAGAAGCACCGGGAGGAAGCGTTAATCCGCAGGTCGTTGAAGCGTATGATGGTCGTCCCATCGAACTGCTCAGCGGTCTGATGCTCGATGCTGCTACGGCTCCAACCTTGGCGTCGCTGGTCGGCAAAACCCTGATCACTACCGACGGCACGACGCTACTTGGCGGCGACGACAAAGCTGGTGTGGCGATCATCATGGAGGTAGCACACAGCCTCATCGAGTCGCCCAACCTAGCGCACGGGCCGGTTCGGTTGCTGTTTACCTGTGACGAGGAGATCGGTCGTGGGACCGATAAAATCGATCTGGAAAAACTAGGTGCCACGGTCGCCTACACGCTCGATGGTGGCGGTGCCGGAGTGATCGATGTCGAGACCTTTTCGGCGGACGCGATGCGGGTGAGCTTCATCGGCAACAACATCCACCCGGCGATTGCTAAAGGGCAGATGGTCAACAGTTTGCGCGGTGCTGCGGCGATGGTCGCGGCTCTGCCGCTGCACGAGTGTACGCCCGAAACCACCGGTGGCCGCGATGGCTTCATCCATGTGCACGACATTCATGGCGGCGTCGGACGGTGCGACGTGGACTTGATCTTGCGTTCGTTCCAGACCGCACAGCTCGATGATTTCGCCGAGCAGGTGGCGCGGACCGCTCGTGCTGCGTGCGAGAATGTGCCCGGGCTGCGGGTAGAAATCCAGCGGCGCAAGCAATATCGCAATCTTGCCGAAGGGCTGAAACGACGACCCGAGGCCGTCGAGTTAGCCCGGCAAGCGTTCGCCAATCTTGGCCACAAATGTGAATTAACGGTTGTCCGCGGCGGAACCGACGGATCGCAGCTCACGGAAAAAGGGCTGCCGACACCGAATCTGTCGAGCGGCCAGCACAACATCCACTCATTGCGTGAGTTCGCTTGTCTGGACGAAATGGGGCAAGCAGCCGAGCATGTGATTGAGTTGCTGCGTCTCTGGGGAGAGCAGCGTCTTTAGGAGCGTGCAGGGCATGCTGCTAGCGGTCAGGCATTGAAAGCAGGTCGGCGAAACATGCATGTCAGAAATCTGCTCCATCAGTGGAGTCATCGGCTGGCCGGACGGCTCCTGCCCTGGTTGATTGTCGCGGTGTTGGTGGCGATCGCCGATTGCTTTGCTCCGGTTACATGGGGACTCGCCACCCTACAAGTTGTGATTTGTCTGGTGGCCGTGCAAACACTGTCACGACGCCAGGTGCCACAGTTGCTCGTCGCCCTAATGGTGCTGACGATTTTGCCCTACCTGATGCGGCCACCCTACGTGCTGGAGCCGCTGCGTGCGTGGGCGCTGCTAGCGCTGTTGGCGGCTGCCGTATCGCACACCGCGAGTCAGCGTCGTCGCCAGCGGCGGCTGCAGATCCGGCAGCAACTGCAGCGCCGCGTGCGCCGCCGCGCTCTGCAGATCCGCCGCATCAACGATGCGCTGCGGCGGGAAATCACTCGCCGGCAAGCGACTCAGCAGCGGCTCACACGAGCCGAAACACATTTACAGTCGCTCGCGCAGCGGATGCAATTGCAGGTGATCCGCAAGGATGTCGACGGGGTCATCACCTACGCCAATGAAGCGTTTTGCCGGGGCCTGGGGCGCTCGATCGATGAGGTGATCGGAGCGACGGATATGGACCTCTACCCGCCCGTGCTCGCCGATGCTTACCGCCTGGACGACGAACGGGTGATGCAGTCCGGGCAACCTGTCGATCACATCGAATCGCATCCCACGGCGGACGGCCAAACCGGTTGGGTGCAAGTCTTCAAAGCTCCTGAATACGACGACAACAATCACGTCATCGGGATTCAGATCGTCTTCTGGGATGTAACCGACAGCTATCGCAAAACGGCGGAACTACGGCGCAGCGAAGCGCGGAAGCGGGCGCTGTTTGATGCGGCTCGCGAAGCGGTGCTGTTGGTCGACGACGAGGGCGTCGTGGTGGAAGCCAATCCGGCGGCGGAAGCGATGTTGGCAAGTGGCGGCGGACCCTTGGCGGGGCAAAACCTCGATCATATCGCGGTGCCCGATGCGTCGCTGATCATGCTGGGCGAAGCGCTGACCGGCGAAGCGCCGTCCGCCAGTCCATCGGGCTTAGAGCCTTCTGTGGGAACCGGCGGCCGGCAGTCGCTTGAATGGAGCGATCTGCCTTATGGGGAACGGCGGGAGATCTTGCTGCGACCGGTCGCGCGGCCCAAGTTTCCGGCCGAAGTCTCGATTCATCCTATCCCGTTGGAAAACTCGTTCGGACTGGCGATTTTCATTCGCGATGTGACGCTGCGGCATCAAGCGCTCGAGGCGCTTCAAGAAGCCAAAGGAGCTGCGGAAGAAGCCAGCCGCATCAAGAGCGAGTTCATGGCCAGCGTCAGCCACGAGATTCGCACGCCTCTGGGCGGGATCACCGGGTCTGCCGAGTTGCTCTGCCAAATGGATTTGCCGCCTAAGGCACGGCAATACGTCGAGATGATTCGTCACAGCGGAGAACTGCTGAGCAACGTGATCGGCGACATTCTCGACTTTGCTGCCATCGAAGCGGGCCGTTTGCACATTGCTCCTGAGCCAACCGATCTACACCGCTGCGTGGGCGAAGCCTTCCGTTCATTGGCGACGCGGGCGCTGGGTAAGGACCTGGAACTGGTGCTGAGCATCATGCCCGAAGTTCCGCGCACGATCGTGATTGATCCCAATCGGCTGCGCCAGATCATCATCAACTTGGCCGGTAATGCGATTAAGTTCACGCCTGCCGGGTATGTGTTGCTGCGGATCGGCATCGAGACCGGTGACATTGCGGGAATCGACCCGCCGCCCGAGGAAGCGGCCAGTGATGGCGAGCGTCGTTATTTGCGCATCGAAATGATCGATAGCGGGATTGGAATTTCCGAAAAGCGTCTCGCAAAGATTTTTGAACCGTTCGAGCAGGGTGAGACGGGCACAACCCGCCAGTACGGCGGGACCGGTCTGGGACTGTCGATCAGTGACAAACTCGTGCGTCGCATGGGTGGCACCATCCAGGTGATCAGCCGGACGGGCCACGGCAGTACCTTCCGCTGTTTCATTCCGCTGAACGAAGTACCGTCGGCCGCGAACTCATCGACCCTCACCGAACAACATCCAGCCCAGGGAATCGCTCTGAAAATCCGCCACCCGGTACAGCGCAAAGCAATCGGTGACCTGCTGCTGGCCAACGGTTTTCGGATCGATCCGAAATCGAAAGTGCGGATCATCGATCAATGCTTTGCCAAGCCACGAGTGCCTGGCCAACGCTCTCGCGGCGGAAAGACGATCTGGATCGCGCGGGTTGATGAACCCACCCTGCCCGATCAGGATCCGCGCCAACCGGTGCTGCTCAAACCGATCTTGCCTGACGACCTGTTGCAGCTTCTGCGAAGCGATCGGTCCACGGCGATCTCACCCGTTTCGACCGCTTGGCGTCCGGTGATCAACGGTGGTCTGCGACCCACAGCGGAAACGCCGCGGACGGCGCCGGAGACCGAGCCGAATCAACCGTCGCCGACGCTGCTGTTGGTCGATGACAGCCCCGTCAATCAGGCGGTGATTCGAGACTTCCTCGTCGGTGCGGGTTATCAGGTCGATTTGGCCGGCTGTGGCCAAGAAGCGGTGCTGGCGACACAACTGCGATCCTACGCCTGTGTGCTGATGGATCTGCAAATGCCGGGGATGGACGGAATTGAGGCGATGCAGCAGATCGTCCGTCACTACCACGAGCGGCAGCAAATCCCGCCGCCATTCATCGCACTTACAGCACACGCGACCCAAGAACACCGCGAACGTTGTTTGGCTGAAGGGATGAAGGCGTTCCTGGTCAAACCGATCGATCGCAAGGTATTGGTCAAGACGGTGGCTACCTGGATCGCTTCGCCGATTCCCAGCACCGTCACTCCGGCGGTGCCGGAGGTTCCAGGCACCGTAGCCAGTGCGACAATAGCAGCAGGTGGTGCCGACAGCACGGAATCGGCATGGGGAGCAACCGCTCCCGGCGAGTTTCTAGGCGAGAAGCCATCCGGAGTGGAACCCGATACGAGCGGAGCAGAACTCACGGCAACGGATCCGGCAGCGGATGCTTCGCCGTCAGCGAGCAGCGTCCCCAGCGACGAGTCGTCGAGCGACTGGCAAGCCAAGCTCTGGCGTACTGCGGGTGGTGACCCAGCAACGGTGGGAGCACTGGTTGAAGCGTTTTTGACTGAAGTTCCTCAGCTTTGCGAGGATCTGCGGACGGCCGTGCAGGCGCAGGACGCGGCGTTGGCGCGGCGAACCGCGCACACGCTGAAGTCTTGTCTCAAATACATCGCTCCCGAAGAAGACTGGCAGCGGCCTTGGCAGGTGGAAACGGCTGCCGTGCAGAATGACTTGCCGACGGTCGAGCAACTTGCGCCCGCGGCGATCGAAACCGCGGAGCGATGGGTGCAGCGGCTAGAAGCACACCGCGCGGAGGCCTAAGCTATGCCAGCGGCCCGTGTCTCGCTGGACGCGATGACTGCGGAACTCCCGCGAAACCAGGCTGGTGAAGCGTGGTGCCGAGTCAAAAAGTTGTGAATCTCACCACAGGAGTGCTCTTCAAGATGCAAACGGATGACGCAGTCAGCAGAACTTGGGTGCCGCTGGATCGCACGGAGCGGCGGGTGTTGGGAGTCCTGGTCGAAAAGGCGAAGACGACGCCCGACAACTATCCGCTTTCGATCGCGGCGCTGGTTGCTGGAGCCAATCAGAAATCCAACCGCGCGCCGCAGATGCAACTCGATGAAGACGATGTGCTGGTAGCTCTCGATCGGCTGCGCGAAGTTGGCGCGGTGCGGGAGATTCAAGGCAGTGGCCGCGTGATCAAGTACCGCCATGCAGCCTACGAGTGGCTCGGAGTCGATGCCGCCGGGGCGGCGATCGTTACCGAGTTGCTGCTGCGCGGCCCGCAGACCGCCGGCGAACTGCGCGCTCGGGCGTCGCGGATGCATGATTTTCCTGACCTGGACGGCGTGATGACGACGCTGCAGTCGTTGCAGGAAGCGGGCCTGGTGCAGGCACTGTCGCCGCCCGGCCGCGGGCAAACCTTCGCCCACGCCCTCTATCCGCCAGACGAGCAACAATACTTGGCCCAGAAAGTCTCGGCAGCAGCGCCCGAAGAGGTTGCCGCTGACTTCCCGCCCAGCCGCAGCCCCTCGCCAGCGTCTACTGCCTCGGCAGGTTCCTCCGCTGGAACGGCCAGTGCGGATATCGTCGAGCTACAGCAAAAAGTCGAACTGCTGGAAGCGGAAATCGAGGAACTCAAACGGCGGCTCGACCGGCTGGAATCTTAGTCCGCATGCATACACCGGTGGCCCGCAGTCCCCTAAGATAATCCGCTTGGCCCCCAGTGGACGGTACGGAGTCAAAGAGGTGGAAACTATGTCGACAGCAAAAAATGTTCTCGGCACCGAATTGGTGCCCTGCGGAACCGATCCGATGACCGGTTTCTATCGTGATGGTTGTTGTCGGATCGGACCGTCGGACATCGGTTTGCATGTCGTCTGTGCTGTGATGACAGACGAGTTTCTGCGGTTCAGTCGTAGCCGCGGCAATGACTTAACCACGCCCAATGCCGCGTATGAGTTTCCTGGCCTCAAGGCCGGAGATCGCTGGTGTCTCTGCGCCGCCCGTTGGAAAGAAGCCTATGATGCTGGCCAGGCGCCGCCAGTGGTGTTGGAAGCAACCCACATGTCGGCGTTGGAGTTCGCCAGCGTGGAAGAACTGCGGCAGTACGCTTTTAAAGGCTAACCAGTCCCTAGAAGAAGCTTATTCATATTCCCACTTGATGATCCAAGGATCATCCATGTCACGCTGATATTGTTTGAGCTTCTCTTGATACGCTTGTAAGACTTCAGCGCTGCCCGGACTCTCTGCCAGATTCGTACTCTCGTGGGGGTCGTTTTGGATGTCATAGAGTTCAAACTTCGGCCGATGGAGGTATTGGCCGACGGTCTTTAAGCCATAGGGTGCGTCGAGTCCTTGTTGGAACTGCGCCTGCCAACTCGACGCTGCCCATAAATCGGATGCGAAGGGATACGGCAATCCGTGGGCGATGTTCCAGATCAGCTTGTACTTCTGATCGCGAACCACACGCATCGGATAATACATTTGGATCTCGTGAAAGGTGTGTGAGGCAAAGATCGTGTCCCAGTGCTCGGCCTCGGGATTGGCCAGTACAGGCAGCCAGGATCGTCCGTGATAGCGATCAAAGGGTTGCCCACCGTTGCGATTTTCGGGTTGTGGCCCGGCCGCACGCGGTGAGCGCTCGGTCGCGTCAGCAAATTTCCGCGGAGCATTTGCCTGCTGATCCAGTCCGCCCGCATAATCGATGAGGGTTGGCGTGATGTCGATGTGGCTGATCAGTGCTTCGGTTTGAATACCCCGCCTTTGCTGATAGGGATCGCGAACGACCATTGGCACGCGCAGCCCACCTTCATAGACAGTGGTTTTGCCACCGGCAAACGCCATCCCATGATCGGATGTAAACAGGATCAGGGTTTTGTCATAGAGTTCTGCCTGCTTGAGAATTTCAACGAGCCTTGCCACACCGGCGTCGATGCGTGAGCAAGCCTGATAGTACTGAGCCAGTTCGGCTCGGGTTTCGGGGGTGTCGCTGAGAAAGGAAGGAACGGGGACAGTTTTTGGATCATAAAAGACTTCTGCGACACCCGGAAAGCTGCCGCGATTGGGCTTGTTTCCGAATAGGTTGGGTTTGAATGGCGAGGAGGAGGATTCGTCTACACCGCCGCTACGGTGTGGGTCCGAAGTGGCGAAATACAGGAAAAACGGACGCTCATCCTCGGCCGTGATGAACTCACGCACGCGCTCCGCCATTTCGACCGCGTTGCGTGAATTGCCTTTGAAGTAGTTTTGGAAATGGTAGACCGGTTCGGGACCAACGTGGTACTTGCCGATGTGACCAGTGCGGTACCCGAGTTCACCCAGCACGTTCGGAAGACTCAGACGCCCAACGTCAGCGAAGGTCATGAATTTGTGGTAATGATGCTCGTGGCCATACTGCCCGTTGCGGTGGTTGTGTAATCCGCTCAGCACCACGCTTCGACTAGCGCTGCATGACGCAGTGGTCGCGAACGCATTGCGAAATAGCACTCCATCGGCGGCGATCTGATCGATGGCAGGCGTCTTGGCTACCTCATCGCCATAGCAGCCGAGCGTCGGGCTTTCATCATCGGTGATGAACAAGATGATGTTCCGCTCGGCCGCCGGTGCGGACAGGCCGACCAGGCAGAGTTGCAGAAACAAGACGCAGGGCAACCCGTTTTTGAGCATCTACAAATCTCCTGAAGTTCGCTCGGACGAGGGCAGCAGTGTGTGGGGAATTGGGGCGAGCGCAGCCCGGGTGTCGCGGCTGCAGGCTGCCCATTCTAACCAACTTGCGAGGATCAACGGCTGACGGCTGAAAGTCTTTCGAGGTTGCCGAGCAGTTCGACTGTAGCGGTTGTGCCGATTCTGCCGAAGATTCAGTTGGAGTGACGGTATCGACCGACACGCAGCCGGGCCGCTGCGCTGGCGAGACCGTCGTGCAACGCGGCCCCCTGTCCCTCGACCCTACGTGAACTGCGATGAATAAGCCCGAACCGGCTGATTTGGATCGTCCCTTTTCCGGCTTTCCGGTTTGCAGTCGCTACGCTCCGATTGGATCCATTGAAGAGGCCCGCCAGCGCGTCTGCCGGATGCTCGATCGCGGCGAAACGCTCGGTGTGGTGATGGGCCCGCCGGGAACGGGTAAAACCCTGCTCTGCCAAAAAATCGCCTCGCTTTACCGGCACAGTCACGCAATCGTCACCCTGGGTGACATTCGAGTCAGCAGCCGGTTGGGACTGATCCAACAGGTGCTGTTTCATCTCGGCAAACCGCATCACGGAGCCGATGAAGGCTCATTGCATCTGGCCCTGGTGCAATCGCTGACGCAGTCCGTCGACAGTCCGCGTCCGCTGTTGCTGATCGTCGACGAGGCTCAAATGCTTTCGTCGGAGCTGCTCGACGAAGTCCGGATGATGACGAACCTGGTTCGGCTGGGCCGACCGCTGGTGCAGACGCTGTTGGTGGGAGGGCCACGCCTGGAGGACACGCTCGCCGATCCGTGTCTTGAATCGTTGACGCAGCGGATTGGCGTCCGCTGCTACCTGCATCCGATGAACCACGCGGAAGCCGATGCCTATGTTCGCGGTGCCATCGCTCCGCTAGCACTACCGGTCGATCCGCAAGCGGTCTCGCTTGTGCATCACGCCAGCGGCGGAATCCCGCGTCTGATCAATCAACTGATGGACCAAGCGATCGAGTTTGCCCGTTCGCGTGGCAAAGCCAAGATCGATGATGCTTGCGTGCAATTGGCCTGGGCAGAACTGCAGCAGTTGCCCAGCCCGGTGCTGGAAGCGGAACTGCGGCCAACGACCGCGGCGGTGGAGTTTGGTGAGTTGGACGAGCACCTCCAGCACGAACCGGCCGCGTTAGCAGCGTCTCACGAACCGGAGCCGGCATGCGAACCAGCAGCGGAAGGTTGCGTATCGTGTCCGGAACCCAGCCCTAAGTGCTCGGCCGCTGAGCCCCAGTTTGTAGCCGGCGACGAACCGGTGGCTGATGAACTAACCGAGGATACGGACGGCAGCGACGCGACGCTGAGTCCGTATTCCAACATGGCGTCGATCCTTGAGGCGACGTCCATCGATTGCCTGTCGCAGGCAGCGGACGAATCACACAGTCACTGGACCGCTCCTGTCTCGCCGGAGGACGATCTGTTCGGCAGCGATTTCGAACAGGAGTTGCCGCTGGAAATGGCTGCCTGTGAGTCGTCACCCGCGACCCCCGATCCGGCTGCACTGGAGTGGTCTCTGCACGAAGAGATTCGCCGGCTATCGGCGACAGCTGGTGCTGCACGCAGCGACCGGGGACGGCTGGATCTGCTTGCAGGTGAGACGCTCGACCCTGCTCCGCAGCCGATCGTGCAACCTGAGACCTCGGTTGCGTTGCCTGCGGGAGAGCTTCCCGAGGAAATGCTCAGCCCACTAGCGGTGGTCTGGAGCGACGAGGAAGTCACCGAGATGGCGGACGATGATCGTGACCTGCTGATCATCGAAGATGATGTTGCCATGCTGGCCGATTCCCCGCGGACAAGTATGGTCGCCTCCGGGGCACTGCGCAAACCGACGCGCGAGATCGAACAGAACTACCAAAACCTCTTTTCTCGCTTACGCCGTGGGCAGTAAAGAGAAGCCATGGACAATCGCATGCAAACGACCGAAGCTGAATGGTTGGCTCCGCTCGTGCAGGTGCTGATCGATATTGAGGGCCGCCGGGGGATGACCCCCGTGTTGGTCAGCGATCGGCGTTTGGTGTTGGCCGATGCGTTTTATGTGGGACTCTGCCAAGCGTTGCAGGAGCGATCCGGACGCGGTGTCCGCTTGGACCTGCTGCCCGGCCATCGGCTGGGATGCATGAGCCGAGTGACCGGGCCGCTGGGCAAGTGGGCAAGCGGCCCCTGGTTGCCGGCAACCTTCGCGGCTGCGATCTTTGCCCCTTGGCGGAAACTGTTCTGCCGGCGATTAGCCAAGCAGTTGCCGCAGCGATCTCGGATCGAATCGACGGCGGCAGTCGCGCGTCCAGGAGGTACACTGCGTGAACTGGTGATTGGACTCGCCGGGCCCGGTGACGAACTGCCACCCTTTGCCCAAGAAATCTCGCTTGGAACCGCCCTCGGCGGGGACTTATGAATCTGAACCGTAGGCGGCTGGATGAACTTCGACACCGATAATCCGAGTGAGTCGCCATCATCGAAGTTTCCCAAGGTGCTGGTTGCCGTTTGCACTTACAACGAGATGAGCAACATCGCGGAGCTGGTCCAGCGGATCTTCGCTGCGGTTCCCGAGGCTGATCTGCTGATCGTGGACGACGAATCGCCCGATGGCACCGGCCAGTGGGCACTGGAGCAAGCCGCCAGCGATCCGCGAATCGAAGTCATCATTCGCCACCAACAACGTGGGCTCGGCGGTGCCACGCGACGAGCATTTGAGTTTGCGGTCGAGCGCGGTTATGAGTTTCTGCTGAACCTCGATGGTGACTTATCGCACGCACCTGAGAGTTTGCCAGCACTGTTGGCCGTCGCTCGCAAAGATCCGACAATCGATGTGGTGGTTGGCTCGCGATATTGCCCCGGTGGGGCCGTTCAGGGCTGGCCACTGCGGCGAAAAATCATGAGTCGCTTGGTCAATCGATTCGCCGTGACGTGTTTGCGATTGCCGGTGTCCGATTGCAGTGGCTCGCTCCGCTGTTACCGCGTCCGCGCGCTGGCGGCGGTTGATCCTGGATCATTGCACAGCAACGGCTATGCAATCCTGGAGGAAGTGCTGATCAAGCTACGGGCCGCCGGGGCGAAGATGGCAGAAGTGCCGATTACGTTCAACGATCGCCAAGCAGGTGACAGCAAGTTAACGTTGCCAGAAGCCTTTCGCTCAGCCAGCCAACTGGTGCGGATGGCGGTGGCCAAACGCTGATCGAGAAGGGCCGGCAAGGAATTAGCATTCGCGAGCGTTCGCGACCGGGCGCATCCTGCGCCCGGCCCGTGAGGGCTTCGGCGATCCTGTCCGAAGACAAGACCGGTCGAATCCAAAGCAATTCAGCCCGTGGCCGCAAGCTGAATTCGCTGTTGTCTCACGCTAGGCGAACTCGCGGAAGACGGTTGAGCGACTACAGCCAAAGCATACCCGTAACAAAGCGACAAACCAGGGCTTGACGCCTGCCGAATTGCTAATTTTCTCCCTGCCCCTTTGTGGCTGATCGTAAGTCTTTGTTGGGGAACGTTTTAACGTGATTTTAGCGAGCTTGCCAGCACGCCGCAGAGGCTCAAAACGCGCACGCTAGCAATTTTAACTTGGCGTTTTTAGGGGGTATGCTTGTTGTCGTTTGGGTGGGTGAGGTCGTGATAAATCTCACGGTAATGCTCCGTCATGCCCCTCAAATCGAACTTTGAGACCGCCCGTTGGCGGTTCTGTCGGCCGAGTAGCTGTGACTCCTGACGGAAGCACCAGAGCCGATCGAGTAGCGCTTGCAGGGCCTGAGCGTCTTCGGATGGACAGGTTTGAGCTTCCGCCAAATCGCCCAATAACTCAGTGACTCCCTCCACTTGGGTGACGGCCACGGGTTTCCCGCAGGCCATCGTTTCCAGAACCACATTGGGCATCCCCTCGTAGCGGCTTGGGAGCACCACCAAACGCGAGGCTTTGATCAGTGACAGCGCGTCCCCCCGCCAGCCAGCAAGTCGCATTCGCTCGGGCCCAAAGCGGTCGGCCGTGCGCTGCAGGATATCGCGCAGCGGTCCGTCGCCTACGATTAAACAGCGCATCGCCGGATGCTCCGTCAACAGTGGTGGCAGCACGGTCGCGAGCAGGTCGACGCCTTTTTGCGGGTGCAGTCGACCGACATACAGCAGCACTTCCGCGTCGGCTGGCCAGCCGAACGTCGTCCAGTCGGCAGGTAGGGTGTTGTCCACAATCGACAGATCGATGGCGTTGCCGATCACTGCGCTGGTGGGTAGTGCCGCACCGAAAGCCGCACGAGCGAACTGAGCGACGGATTCGCTGACGCAGATCACGGCGTCCAGCTTGCGGATGGCCTGGCGCTCGAGCCAAATCCGCGGTCCGTTCGGCTCGGCCACTCGAATCCCGCCGACGCACGTGGCAACGCCTGCGGAGCGGGCTGCCCAGGTACCCAGGACGTTGGCATGAAACAGCATCGTTTGCACGACGTCGGGGCGATTGTCAGCAAACCACCGCCGCAGCCAACGGAACGCTCGAACGGCTTGCCAGGGGCGTGCACAATCGGCGGAGTGGACTTCGATGCCGGCTGCCGTCAGTCGCCGGACCAATTGCCCTTGTTCGCCGGTGGGGAGCGGCGCGATCGAAGCGACGCGGACATGATCCCCTGCCCGCTGCAGACCGATCGCCAGTTCGGTTAAACAGCGCTCGGCTCCGCCGACATAAAGCTCCGTGATCACCAAGTCGATGCGCATGGGGATCTAGTCTTTCCCCGCTGCTAGCCCGCCTGCGGCAGCAAACAGTCGCAGAGCCTCCACGGTCGGTTTCACGGCGTGCACGCGAATGACGTCGGCGCCTGCCGCGGCGACGGCGAGCGACACTCCAATTGAGCCATAGTCGAGATTGCTCGCTGCCGGGCCCAAGAGTTTGCGAATAAAGCCTTTACGCGAATGACCGATGAGCAGCGGACAGCCGAGCCCTGTGAATCGTTTGGTCGCCCGCAGCAGTTCGAGGTTGTGCGCGTGGGTTTTGCCGAAGCCGATGCCAGGATCCAAACAGATTCGCTCGCGGCGAATGCCTGCCGCCACACAAGCTTCTAGTCGCTGTTGCAGATAGTGATAGATCTCGCCAACCACATCCTCATACTCGGGGTGGTCTTGCATCGTCTGCGGCGTACCGCGCATGTGCATCACACACACACCGACACCGCACTGGGCAGCGACGGTTTGCATTTGCGGATCGCCCTGCAACCCGCTGATGTCATTGATGATTTCGGCTCCGGCAGCCACAGCCGCTTGAGCTACGGCCGCTTTGCTGGTGTCGATGCTGATCGGTACGGCGACACGCGCGGCCAACTGCTCGATGACCGGCAATACGCGATCCAGCTCTTCCTGGTGCGAAACGCTTTGGCTGTAGGGGCGTGTGCTCTCGCCGCCGACATCGATGATCGCCGCCCCGTCTTCGGCCATCGCCAGCCCAGCGGCGACTGCGTCGGCGGTCGCCAGATGTTTGCCGCCATCGGAGAAACTATCG
>CALELC010000120.1 GCA_937904535.1 uncultured Planctomycetaceae bacterium | reverse complement strand
ATATTGCAAATACTGCTAGCGCAATCGCCAGTCTCCTGTACCGCCACGCTTCTTTTTTATTTGCGTTATCAATCCAATGTTTCTCGTGGTCTTCTAACTCATCTTTACGAGTAATTGACAATTCATTTGCCACAGCAAGCTGAGATGAAGTAAGCCCGTCCCACTTGTCCCCCGCGGCAGTCCGATCACGTTCGACACTGGCTCGCCAGCGGAGCAAGTCGCGGCGTTCATCAAGCCAGGCGGCAAGTTTGTCCCACTTACGGAGCAATGCCTCGTGTGCCACCTCGACAACGCGGTCAGACCTGGGATTTTTCTCGTCACGTAATCGGGAAGTGATAAGACGCCTGTCGATGAAACGCCGCAAAATCGGTCGAGCTTGTTCAGGCAACTCACTCCACAGCGCGGTGCGTCGTACAAACTGATCGTTGTCGTTGATGCGAACCAGATGATTGGAGAACGCCAGGTGCAGCTTTCGTTCGCGATTAGCATTTGATAAGTCGTCCGAACTGACCGTTTCCGCGAGCAGCTCATTGGCGACTTGAGTTAAGCAGCCTTCGAGTCCGCCAAGCTTGGTTTCGTACTCCTCAAGCGTGAAGAGCTTGTCATCGCCATACTGCTCATAGAGTTCACGGAGTGTGAATGCTAACAGAGGTAACGCGTCGTTCGTCCCGGTGTCTTTGACGATGCGATCGACCAGAGCATCTGACTCAAATGTGATCCCCACTTTTTCCGCAGGATGCCGGATGACATCATAGAACTTGTCGGGATTCATGAGCGGCAGCGAGTAGATGGCTGTGTGATCCTTCCACTCAATCAGCTCGGCACGGGTCTGGATGGCTGCTAGAAAGTCAGTACGAACCGTCGCGATGCAGCGCAGTGGCGAGCGCGGTGATGACAGCACGCATCCAAGGAAGTCCAAAAACGGTGCTACGGTCTCGTCATCCGTGGCGGAGATGAGTTCTTCAAATTGATCGATGATCAGTAACGGCGTGGCACTGGAATGGTTCCGAGCATCTAACAAACGTTTTAGATCGTCAATGAAGTGATTCGCCGCCGTGGCAAGTACGGCTTTGTAGCTTGTGGTGTCGGCCTCGGCGGAGGGTTGCTGCGGTTGTGGCGAGACTAGATATCGCTTGCGGAGCGCCTCCCGTTCGGGCGTGGCACCATTCTCAGACGGCCATGCATCGCGGAGGCAAACTGCGAGCTGCTCTGCCCAATCACGCCCCTTGGCTCGCAATTCGTTCCAGCGAAAGGTTGGTAACACGCACCAGCGCCCCGACTCCTTGCGGGTCAACCTCGGTAACAGTCCCGCTTTGACAAGCGATGATTTGCCACTGCCGGACGCCCCGACGACATACAGCAATCGTGGTTCGCCCTTATCAGTCATCTGGTTGAGCTGCTCACGGAGCTCCAGAATCTCGTTGTCGCGGCCAAAGTAGACGCCGGCATGGTGGGCGTCAAAAGGCTCCAAACCGGGATAAGGACATTCATCAACACCAGCGACCGGCCAGGGAAAATCGTTTTCTGGGGCAAGATCGGCTTCGACCAGCCCGCGTCGCAGTCGTTGCCAGATGTCGGGGTGCGAGTAGCGGATACTTTGTCGCTCGGCCACGACTGAAGGCAGATCGGGGGAGTCGTCGATCAGGACCGGGAAAAACTCCTTCCCTTGAGCCTTAGCATAGGCCAATTCTGCGAAGCACCACTTCGAATCGAGCCAGTTGCGCGAGACGAGAACAATCAGTGCCTTGCAAAGCCGCAACTTGCGGTACAACTCCCGCTCCCACTGCGCTCCTGCCGGAATACCGGAATCGGGATGATCGTCACGAAACGGCGGTTCGAAGCCCATCTCGGTGAGTTTGCTATAGAAGATCTCAGCAACCGGTCGGTCCTTCGTGCTGTAGCTGATAAAAAGTGTGCTCATCTGGAGCCTCTGACTCGCTCTGAAGTTGCCGAATCTTACTGTGCAAGCAAAATCAACTTGTTAACGTCATTGATTTGAAACGTTGCTACTTGCCTTCCTCATCAACACCGTTTCGCAAGCGTATCCGCATGAACTCCAACGTCCTCTGCGGCTCATTT
>CALELC010000119.1 GCA_937904535.1 uncultured Planctomycetaceae bacterium | reverse complement strand
CCTAGGGTTACACAAAACAAAAACTTGATAAACGGCAGTCACCACAACGAATCCTGGTGGTCACTAGACACCAATACGCGTTTCCTATCCGTTCTGAACCGTCACAGTCGTGACGTGCCTCCTGTCCCGCGTATCTGGCAACGACGTCCCAGCGGCTTGATCAGCCAAAAGCTCTGCAGACGTTTCTGTCAGCGAAATCTCAGCATGAGATTCTTGAACCACTCGCTCCGCTTCTTTTAGCCCCAGAAGCCAGAACAAGGCCGGATGCACGAAGAAGTCAAGCAGAGTGGAACTTATCAATCCGCCCAAAATGACGGTCGCCACGGGATAGAGGATTTCTTTGCCGGATTCGCCCGCGGCAAGCACCAGCGGCACCAGAGCGATGCCTGAGGTAAGTGCCGTCATCAGCACGGGCGCCAGCCGCTCGAGTCCCGCCCGCACGATCATCTCCTGGGTCCAGCTTTCACCTTCATACTTGACGAGATGCAAGTAGTGATTGAGCAGCAGAATGCCATTGCGCGAAGCGATCCCAGCCAGTGAGATGAAGCCCACCATCGCCGCCACGGTCAGCGTTTGTCCTGTGACCACCAGTGCCACAACCGAACCGATGAACGCCATCGGCAGTGCCATCATGACCTGCAGTGCCAGGTTCACGGAGCGGAACATCGTAAACAGCACGAGAAACACGCCTACCAACGCGAGTGCGAATAGCGCGGCGATCACTCGAGTCGCAGATTGTTGATTCTCAAACTGGCCACTGTATTCGACAAAATAACCTGACGGCAGCGACTGGACGATCGGTTCGCTGCGTCTCTGAATATCCTGCACCACATCCACCACGCCGCGATCTGAAACATTGCATTGCAGTATGATCCGGCGACGAACGTTTTCGCGGTTAATGACATTCGGCCCGCCTGATTCATAGATCCTAGCGACCGCCTCCAATGGCAATTTTCCACCGCCAGCAAGGTCAATCGTTAACCGTCGCAACGCCTGGAGGTCTTCACGGTAGTGCTCATCCAGTCGCACCAACAAGTCGAAGGTCCGCTGGCCCACCAAAACTTCGGAGACGACCTGCCCGTTCATCGCCGTTTCGATGAACTCGTTCACCTCAACAGGCGTCAGGCCATAAGCCAGCAATTGATCACGATCCAGTTCAATCCGTAGTTGCGGAATCGTGACCTGTGGCTCAACCAGCAGGTCGGTGACACCCGGCACAGACTGAATGGCGGTCTTGAGCTCGTCCGCCTTGCGCCGCAGCACATCGAGATCATCTCCATAAATCTTGATACCGATCTGGGCCTTGACGCCCGATAGCATATGCGAGATCAGGTGCGCAATCGGCTGTTCCACCGCGGTCACAATGCCAGGGATCTCGGCCATCGCGTCGCGTATTTCTGTCAGTTGCTCGTCGCGAGAGCGGGGTGACTGCGGGTCGAGTTCAAGAATGAATTCACTGAGATTCACTCCCTCGGCATGTTCATCTAATTCCGCTCGGCCAGTCCGGCGAGCAAACTGGGTGACATCATCGATCAGTTGCAGACGCTGCTCAACACGCTGCGCAATCTCGTTGGAAGTTTCTAACGAGGTACCTGGCGGGAGAACCACATTGAGTTGCACCGCTCCTTCATTGAAAGGAGGTAGAAAATCTCGCTCCAGTCGTAGCAGAAACAGCGCCGCAACGGCAACAAGCAGCGCCGTGATGGTCAGATTGAATCGCGGAAAGCGCAGGCTGAAGCGGATGATCTTGTTGCCGATCCATTTGACGGCTCGCAGCACCACCCCATCCTGTTGGTGATTCACCAAATCTTGACGGCCCAACAACCAGTATGAAAGCACGGGGGTTACGGTGAGTGAAACGATTAGCGATGAAACAATTGAGACGATATAAGCAATCCCCAGTGGGGCAAACAATCGTCCTTCCATCCCTGACAGGGCAAACAGAGGGATGAACACGAGGATGACGATCATCGTGCCAAAGACGATCGAGTTACGGATTTCGACGCTCGCCTGAAATACGACCAGCAAAGGATGCTTCGGGTTGGCCACGGCGCGATTCTCTCGCAGTCGCCGAAAAATATTCTCCACGTCGACGATGGCGTCATCCACCAACTCCCCAATGGCTACCGCCAAGCCACCGAGCGTCATCGTATTGATCGACAACCCAAAGAACGTGAACACGATCGCCGTCATCAGCAACGACAGCGGAATGGCGGTCAGCGTGATAAACGTCGTGCGAATGTTCATTAAAAACAGGAACAGCACGATCACGACGAGCAGCCCACCGTCTCTTAGTGCTTCAAAGACATTCTCAACCGCCCGATCGATAAACGATTTCTGGTTATAGAGTGGTTCAACCCGCAGGTCTGCGGGCAGAGTGGATCGTAAATCCTCCATCGCGGCCAGCACGTCGTCCGTGACACGCCTGGTGTCTGCTCCGGGTTGCTTATTGATCGTGAGGATGACAGCGGGACCGCCCGAAAACCCGCCTTCTGGGTTGCGAACAAAGGCAGAACTGTCACCTCGTTTGACTTGAGGGCCCTCGATCACTCGCGCAATCTGAGCCAGCGCAACCGGTCGGCCTGCACGCAGAGTGACAACGACTTTTTGCAAGTCTTCAACCG
>CALELC010000118.1 GCA_937904535.1 uncultured Planctomycetaceae bacterium | reverse complement strand
CGCCCACCACACCGTCCAGGCATTCGTACGCTGCAGTCGCCGCATCTGCGTTGAGCTGCACCGAGGTGACACTCAGCGGCTGGAGGATCACCGGCGTGAGCGGACAACCTGTGTGTGTGTCCCAGATTTGAAGGCAACCGCCACGCGGACCTAAGTTGCCACCAAACACCGCGAGTTGCGCTTCATGATCTTCATCCACGCAAATGACCTCAAATCCCACAGCCAATTGATGGCAGCAGGTCGCTTCTGGCGGCCCTGGCAATACTCGCGCCGCAGCAACCGCCGCGATCAGCTCGTCTTCCGATAACGCCTTGCAGCCGCGATGGGCGAGGTCCCAGAGTTGCACTTTGCCGTCGGCTGAACCGATCGCTAACCATCGATCGTCGACGGAAAACGCCAGCGCTGTTGCCGGAGCCGGTGTCGGCAGTTGCAAAGGCTGCGGATCATCGCCGCTGGCTTCGGCCAGTGACACGAAATGCCCACTGCCCGCTACCGCCAACCGGCTGCCATCGTTGCTCCGCTGAGCGATTCGAATCGGTTCCAACCACTGGATCGCTGCGGAGCGAGAGGGTGTCGCAGGGGAAGTGACATAGGCCGTAAAGAACTCGCCTTCAACGAGCGGGTCGAGTTCGTCGACCCGTTCGGCCCTAGCCGCTGCCTCGGATACGGAGCCAGACTGGTCATCCTCGCTGGCCGGTGGACGTTGCTGCGCCGTGAGTGACACACCGGTCGGCCAACAGTGAAGCTCGCCTGCAGCAGTCACAACAAACAACTGAGTTGAGTCCGCGGACACCCGAAGCTGACGAATCGGGCTCTCGTGCTGCCAGGCGCCAATGGGACGCGGGCTATAGTTCAAGATCGCCGCAATCCGCATCCGCTGTCGCAGCTGCGCCGCAGCACTTTGTTCGTGTTCCAGCGCTTTGCAGAGCAGAGGCAACGCAGCCAGCGCCGCTCCTGCATTGATCAGATTCCCAGCGTCTTTCAGATGACTCATCACCAAGGCTTCTTGCCATTGCACAGTGGTTTGAGGGTCATCGCGGGCGAGCTGCAACGCCAGACGCGCGGTTACGTGATTCGCTGACTGCGATTGGGAGAATTGTCGGCTGGCCAACACCAAGTGCTGGAGATAGACCGTGAGACCCAAGCCACCGATGAGCAATATCAGCAATCCAGCGGCATACCGGCGATTGCTCAGCCAGGGGTGGTTAAGCGTTTGCCAAACGCGTTGGGGAAGTCGCTGCGTTGAGATCGGTTCACGGTTGTAAAACCGCATCAGATCGTCCGCCAAGTCGGCCGCCCGCTGGTAACGGCGCCGGGGATCTTTCGCGATCGCTCGCTGGATAATGCTTTCGAGATCCTTAGGGATCGAGGGCTCCAGCTTTCTCGGCGGCAGTGGGATACCATGCAGAATCCGATCGATCGCTTGCAAGCGGTTGGTGGTGTCAAACAGTCGGCGACGCACCAACAGCTCGTACAACGTGACCCCCAACGCATAGATGTCGCAGCGTTCATCGGATTCGCCCCGCAGTCGCTCGGGCGACAGGTATCGGAGCGTTCCGATCAACTGACCAGGCTGCGTGAGATCGTCGTCATCAAATAAGGCAGAGCCGAAATCAACCACCCAGACCACACCCTGATCATCGAGCAGCAAATTGGACGGCTTGATGTCGCGATGCACCACGCCATGCGCATGGGCGTGTGCTAAGGCCGTGGCGACTTGGTATCCCAGATGTGCGATCCAGCGAGCGTGCCGGCCCGGGTCTTGCTCATCGTCACGCTGATCAGTCAAAGCCCGTACACCATCGCGCATCTGCGTGTACAGGTCGGCCAGCGATCGACCTTGGATCAGTGGCATCGCGAAATACTGGCAATCGCGAGTTTCACCCATCTCGTAGATCGGCACGATATTCGGATGGTGCAGATTGGCGGCAGCTCGCGCTTCGCGACGAAACCGCCGCAACGCCTCGGCTTCGTGCACATCGACAATCGGCAGGACCTTGAGGGCGACACGGCGACCGAGCGATTCCTGGATCGCTTCATAGACGATCCCCATCCCGCCTTGCCCAATGATTCGCAGCAGGCGGAAGTCACCGAGACGCCAACCGTGTTGCAGCATCTGCAGACTGCTATCGGCTTGCCGCAGTTGCAACACCAACGGATCCTCACCGTCGCGTTCGGACAAAGTGGCCAGCCGTGAACAGCAGTCCGGACATCTGCTCAGGTGCACTTCAATCGGCTCGTAATCCGCCGCATCGAGCCAACCATTGGAATACTTTCCCAGCAGCTCATCCGACGGATGGACCAGCGTCTGTGACATCTCAGCCGCCCGAGAAAGGGACAACTCGCGGGGAACCAACGGGTGCTGGCGAGATTCGAGGTCCTGAAGCGGATCCACTGCCGTTTCGGACCGCCGCTCAGCGTGAGCGAGCAGAAATCGCTGGCATCCAGATGTCTCCCGGTGGTACGTCACACTCTGCAGCTCCCGTCGAGCGTAAGTGGATCGGAAACCCAATAATCGGTGCAGTGAGGAGGGGGCAAAGCGACTTGCCGGCCGCGAATTAGAGCACCTGACAGTGTGGTGTGCAGCCACACCCTCTGTCAACCCGCCCAACCGTAGCGGCTGGCCCTCCAAGACTTCCGCTCTGCAGCGGTCGGTGGATCAGCAACGGAGCAGTTCGCTGTTGTCCCCAACCTAAATTTCTCCGCCTTCCAGCAGCCCTTGAGCTTCTTGCCGGAGACGCCGCATGACCCGCGATTTTACCTGATAAACCCCGGCTACCGAGATCGCAAACTCGGCAGCCACGCCATCCGCGGGCACTTGCTGCAACACATGTCGCCGAAAGATTTGCATCGACTTCTCGGTGAACTCCTCCTGGACCAACGCCGTGATGCGTTGCAGGACGTGCAGGTCGTGCTGGGCATTCCAGTGCCGAGTCATTTCGCTGCGAGGGTCTTCCAGCTCGCTGAGCATCTGACTGAAGTCGTTGTTTCCGATCGCTTTCGGGCGGACGCGTCCATCGCGCCAAAATTGGCGGACTCGATTGGCGGTGACATTGCGGAGCCAACTGCGAAAGGCACCGGTCCGCCCCGAATGCTCAAAACGAGCGATTTCCTTGATCACGATCGCCATGATCTCTTGGGCGACATCCGCAGCGTCTTGTGCGGGAACGGAATAGCGCCGCAGCCAACTGGCGATCAACGGCTGATAGATCGCAATCAGTTCCTTCCAGGCCTCATTGTCGCCACTGCGGGCTTGACTTAAGAGGGAGCGGCTGGTGGGTTCCATGACGCGGCTGCCTGAAATCGACTCGGGCGTCCAGGAGCGAAGATTTTGATACGGCCACCGAAGGCCGATCACTGAGCGGCAGGCACTATAGCAATTTCACGGCCGCGCAACAGGCGCTGATCGCAAGTTCTACGGCCTGCTGGCCGATTCGCTCGTTTCTCCACCGTGCTCCGCCAGCAACACTCCGCAGTATTCGAGCATCGAACCTTTCTCAAAATGGATATTTTTGATCGCAATCGCATGATCGACCAGAGCGCGGATGTATTCGGCATCGGCGTCAGCTTCCTGACGATACACATCCAGGAGCGCCGCCGAATCGATGTTGCCGGTGCGTTCGTTGCGCTGCTCAAGCAATTGCCGCCGCAGCGTCACCGCAGCACGGCGTTGTTCGGCCGCTAGGCTGACTTCGTAAGCGCGGTGCAGATCTGCGATGCCGTTGGCTAGATCGTGGCGGATTTCGCGCTGCGACTCCTGCAGCACCGCTTGCTCACGAGCCAGACGCAACTGCGAGTTACGGAGCGCGTTGTAAGCCTCGCGGAAGCCGACCGGCATGCTGACTTCAACCCCCAGCATCCACTCTTGGAAATCGCCACTGAGCAGATCGCGGACCGCGTTGTTGAAACGTCCATCGCTCAGCAGCGGATCGGCGGACACGGGGTCCGAATCCCAGCCGAGCAAGTCATCACCAAACCCGCGAAAACGATGCCGTGCGATCAAATCCATCTGCGGCAGCAAAAAGTTCTTATTGGCGACGACTTCGAGCTGCCGGCGACGGATCTCGAGCTGTTGCTTGCGGATCTCGGTGCGCCGCAGCATCGATTCCTGAACGATTTCGTCCCAGTCGAAAATCACCCGCACCAACACCGGATCGGTGGCCGGGCGAATGAGCCGTCCATCGGCCAACGGCACGCCCATCAACAGACGTAAACGCCGCTCGGCAACTTGGATCCCCAAAGTGCCGCGAAACGTGCCACCTCGACTGCCGTTATTCGGCTGCGTGCCTTCGACGAGCCGACCGCCGAGCGAGTTCTTTACCTCGATCTCATAGGCATAGTACTGCGCGGCAGCGAGCGACTCCTGCTCAGCGACACCCCCGGGCAGGTCGGCCCCGCGGGCGCGGATGCGTTTGAGGACCTGCAGCGAGCGATCGCGGGCTGCCTTGCGAGTCTCCAACATGCGATAAGCGAAGTACAGATCCCAGTAGGCGTTTTCAACTTCGTTGATCAGCGAATGCAGGTTTTGCTCAAAGTCGATCACGCTGATGTCGGTATTGAGCCGGGCGATCACCACCCCGTTGATGTTGCCAGGAGTGGCGCCGGGACCAGCGATGCGATTAAACCCCACACCACCGCCGCGCATCAGCGGATGCCGCACCTCGGCTTCGAGATGCGTTGACCAAGCGCTCGGAAACAGATTGCCGGGCAGATTACTGGCGTCGTACTCGGTGATCTGCCGCAGGGCGTAGCTGGTTCCGGTTGCCGCCCGCTTGCTCAATTCCAGACGAACGTCCGCCAAGTCCTGTTGAACCAGGAACGCGCCGCCGCCGAGAAATCGGTTGTTGACCGCTCGGTCGTTGTTGTTGAACGAGGCCAACAAATTGACTTGGGCGTCAAACCGGCTGAGGGCGGCGTCGATGCCCGCCCGAGGGTCGGTTTCTCGCAGCACCGGATCGTAAACCGTCGATACCGCGGCGGGATTGCGGACGACGGTGCCGCCGAGGTTGCGGAGCACGGTGGCGTTTTGCAGCGCCGTGTGAATCGCCTCTTGAGGCGTCAGATCCCAGTACTCGGTCGCTTCGTCATAGATCGTAAATGGCACCTCGTCCGACGGACTGACGGCAGGTGCCTCCGCGGCGGCGAACTGGATCGAGTTGGCTAGTTTTTGCGCGGCATCCGTAGCCGCGTGGATTTGCTGTGTTTTGTGATGCGTGCGGCAGCCGGCCGCAAACACCACCATTGCGATCGCAGCGCAACCCGTCGCGACGCCCAGCCAGAGGTGCTTCTGGACGAGCCCCCTGAACCGACGCCTGCCGACTGATTTCCAATCCGGATGACTGAAGCGACGCTGCAACAATGACGGATCTCTCGTTGGGCTTGACAACCCACGAAGCTGTGGGCCAGAAAGCGAAAGCTTTGCGTTCGACGCCGATACACCTCGCCCCAAAGGTTTATTCGGCAGCAAGGCGGCCTTAGCCTTGATACAATCGGCAAAATGAACAGAGCTTTTTCAATCCGCGGATAGGGAGCGGGTTTGGGCGGAGTAGCTTGCAGATGACTGGCGGTACAGAAGCGATCTCTACCGACCATTCCGCGACACCCGCCGAGAATCTCCAGCGGCGTTTGGCTGCGCTGGCCCGGTTGTCCAAACAGGACGTCTCACCGGAAACCTTCTATCAAACACTGCTGCAGCACTTTGACCAGGATGTCCCGCTGCGTTGGGCAGTGGTTTGGGCTCGCTCAGGCAATCAGTGGCAGCGCCTTGTCCAGCACATCAGCTCACCCCTGGCCGGCTCCACGACCGCCGAGCAGGAAATCGCTTTGCACGCCGCCGCGGCCATCAGCGAAGCCCTCACCAGCGAGCCGACGAGAGCGCGGCGCCGCACCCTCGACGGCTCCAGCACCCTGTTGACCCTGGCAGTATCCGAGAATCGCGACCTGGTGTTGCAGGTGTCTCCGGTCGAACCGACTTCACCAGCGTCTGGCTCGCACAGCGGGATCCAGGTGCCGCAGCCAAGTCAGCCGCCAAACTTGGCCACGCAGTTGCTCGAAGCGTATGGCCAGCTGAGCGATGACTTTGGTCGTAACCGCACTCTCCGCGTCTTGCATGATCAAGTGTTGCAGTTGCGGCGCGTGGTCCGCGTCAGCGAATTGGTACACGCCAACCTCGATCTTGATCGCACCGCGTTCGAAATCGTTTCTGCTTGGAATGAGTTCCCGGGATGCCAGCGAGCGAGTTTGCTGGTGCGTGATCATCAGCGGTACCGCGTCGCAGCGGTCAGTGGGCTGGCGATGCTTGACCACCGCTCACCGCTGATCCGCAGCCTGGTACACCTTGCTACCGCGGTCGCAACGGGCGGCCAGCGTCTCGTGTATGGTCTTGAGCCGCTCACGCTGCCGCCTCAACTTGCTGAACCGCTGGATGCCTATCTCGACCAGTCGCATGCATCGGGACTGTTGGTGGTACCGCTGAGCCGCGGTGCTGCCCATGCCGCCTCCGGCGACAAGCCGCTGGGCGGCCCACATCGCCCAGCTGAAGCGTCGCCTGGGGTGATCGGGGTGCTGGTTCTCGAAGTCGGCGAGCCGGCGGCGCTAGCGGCTCTGCGAGATCAGACGTCTGCTTTGCAAACTTCCTGCGCGGTGGCGCTGGGCAATGCGTTGCAGTATTCAGAGTTGCCGCTGCGCCGTGCAGGCAGCGCTCTGCGGCGGCTGAGCCAATTCTGCGGGTGGCGTGATGGCGGACGTGGCGCGCTGGCGACCGCTGCTGTTGCAGCCCTGGTTGCGGCACTGATCTGGATTCCCGCCCCGTTGCGGGTGTCCGCGGTGGGAGAACTGCGGCCGGCGGAGATCGACCAGGCGTTTGCTCCGCGTGACGGATATGTGGCAGAAATCTTTGTCGAACACAACCAGGCGGTGCGGCCAGGCACGCCGCTGCTGACTGTACACTCACCCGATCTGGAACTCGAGCTGCGGCGGATCGAAGGAGCGATCGAATCGACGCAGCAACAATTGCGCGCGGCGGAGGCGGCTCGGCGTCGCGGCACGCCGGAGTCCACCGAGATGCGCGACGACGCCGCCCGGTTTGCCGCTGGCGAGTCGAACTTGCGTGCCGTGTTGCAAAGTTATGAACAGCAGTTGGAGCTGCTGCGCGCTGAGCAAGCGAGTTTGCAGCTTCACAGCGCCGTGGATGGCACGGTCTTGACGTGGCAGGTCCAGCAAACCTTGCGCGGCCGTCCCGTCCAGCGTGGGCAGCAGCTGTTACAGATCGCTGCCGCCGATAGTCCCTGGATCATTGCGCTAGCGGTTCCCGACCAGGACGCCGGGCACGTGTTGCGGGCGCGGGGCGAGCGTGAGGCCTTAGCGGTGGAATACATCTTGGCCACGCAACCGCAACGCCGCCTCCACGGCACGGTGATCGATGTGGCTCGCATCACAACGCTCTCCGATACCGGACAGCCGGTGGTCGAGGTGCGGGTGCAAGTTGATCGCGACGATTTAGGGCAGCCGCGTGCGGGAGCCCAAGTCCAGGCGGAAATCCTTTGCGGCACTCATTCGCTCGGCTATGTTTGGTTCCATCGCCTCTGGGATGCCCTCTGGTCGCGGATCCTGTTTTGAGAAGGCCGTTGAGGCAGAAAGAATCCGAGTATGAAAGTTCGAACCCTGGCCATCTTTCGCCCTTATGGAAGGCTTGTTTGCACCGCGCTGACAGTTGCCGCTGCCTGTTTGCCTGCACGAGCCGAAACCATTGAAGTCTCGCGCGTGCTGGTGACGGCGATCAGCGAAACCGAAATCCCAGCTCGTGAAGCGGGCGTGCTCGCTGACGTGCTGGTTCAGGAAGGCGATATGGTCGAGCAGGGGATGCAACTGGCGAAAATCGACGATTCTGAAGCGCGAATGGTTGAAGCAGCCGCAGGTCTGGAAGCCGCCATCGCTGAAAAACAATCTCAGGCCGAGCCGCTGGTGGAGGCCGCTGAGGCGGCACACGAAGTGGCTTTGCGGAATCTGCGCCGTGCCGAAGAATCGCTGGCAACCTATGGCCGCAGCATCTCTCAGGCGGAAATGGATGACTACCGGCTGGCTGCGACCGAAGCCAAAACTCTCGTGTGGGAACGTCGCCGCGAACGTGAGATCGCAGAACTCCAACACCAGCTGCATCTTCAGCAGTGGGAGCTCGCTCGTGCCCGTCGCGAGCGACACGCGATCACAGCGCCGCTGGCGGGTCTGGTCAAAGAGGTGCATCGGCAACGCGGTGAATGGGTCACGCCGGGGCAACCCGTTGCTCGGATCTTGCGGCTCGACCGGCTGCGTTGCGTGGGTTACCTCGACGCGGATCTGGCGCGATCCCGCTGGGGCGGCGGCGAGTTGATCGGCCGCGAAGCGATCCTGCACGTTCCCTCGACAACGGATCCACAAGCCCGACGATTCACCGGCAAAGTGACCTTGCTCGGACCAGAAATCGAGCCTGAAAGCGATCAGGTGAAAATCTGGGTCGAGATCGATAATCCCGATCTCCAACTGCGTCCCGGTGATCGGGGCACGCTGAGGATCGACTGGCCGGCGGCGCCGAGCCGGCCGTGAGTGGCCCCAATCGTGCTGCCGCCCGCGGCGGACAACTCCGCGTGCGCATGCGCGCTGGTTTGTCGGTTGGCGAAGCGTGGACGCGGCGTGGGCGGATCTGGATCCTCTCGGACCCGATGGTTCGCGATTACTACTATTTGCTCGACGAAGAATATGAGTTGCTGCGGTTGCTGGCAGCGGCGGAGAGCATGGAAGCGGTACGCGAGCGGTTTGAGTCGGCTGCTCCTCACCGGCGACTCGACCTGGGTCGGCTGCGGCTGCTGATCGCACGTTGGCATCGCGAAGGGCTGGTTGAATCGCGTACTCCGGGACAAGCCGAAGTGCTGTTGCAGCGGCGGGAGCAGGTTCGCCGGCGCCAGCGGTGGCAAGCTTGGCAAAACCCGCTGGTGATCCGCTTGCCGGGCCTCGATCCAGCGTGGCTGTTGCCGCGGATCGAGCCCTGGTTCCGCTGGATGTTTTCCTGGCCGGCCGTGTTGGGCTATCTGCTGCTCGTCGCAACGGCAGTGCTGATGACGCTGATGTGGTTTGACGAAGCGGTGCGGCGTCTGCCGTCGCTGGAAGCCCTTGCCACACCTCAGACGCTGTTGGTCCTGTGGTTCACCATGGGCGTACTGAAGATCCTCCATGAACTTGGGCATGCGGTGGCATGTGAGCACTTTGGGGCGAAAACGAAAGAGCTGGGCGTGTTGCTGATGCTGCTGATGCCATGCCTGTATTGTGATGTCTCAGACGCCTGGCGACTGCCAAGGCGCCGCGACCGATTGGTGATCTCAGCTGCTGGGATTTGGGTCGAAGTCGGACTAGCGGCGCTCGCCAGCATGTTGTGGTGGTTCACTCAGCCGGGTTTGTTGAACTCCATTTGTTTCACCGTGATGGTGATGGGCTCGGTCAACACGCTGCTGATCAACGGCAATCCGCTGCTGCGCTACGATGGCTATTACCTGTTGCTGGACGCCGTGGGAATCGTCAATCTCTGGCAGCGATCGCGGCGACGAGTCGCCGATTTCTTCACCTGGCTGGCGATAGGTGTTCACCGTCCCGATGAACTGACCGAGGACCGGTTTTCGCATCGATTTTTGCTGGTGTATGGTTTGGCCTCCATCGCCTACCGCTGGTTTGTGCTGGGGCTGATGATCGCGTTCCTCGATGCGCTGCTGCGGCCGCTGGGGCTGAGCGGACTGGCGATCGCAATCGGGGTGTGGCTGGTATGGTTTTCGGGAGTGGTGCCGATGTGGACCTGGTGTGTGGACACGGTGCAACGAGCGATGCCAAACCGCCGACGCCGACAACGCCTGGGACTGTGGTTAGCGGGCGCTGCCGGGCTGGTCGGGTTGATGTTGACCGTTCCCTTGCCCAATCGGATGACCGCTCCGGCAATTGTTCGCCCAGCCGAAGCCGAGGACGTCTATGTCGCTGCACCGGGGCGGTTGGAAGAAATTCGGGCGGCCTTGGGAACGTCGGTTCGTCGCGGTGACATTGTGGCGCGGCTGAGCAACCCCCAGCTCGCGCTCGAGCAACTCAGACTCCAAGGCGAACGGCGTCAGGCCGAAGCCTGGGTGGAGCACTTGGAAGCTCGAGGAGCAACCGCTCCGCAAACTCGGGCGGCGATTCCAGCTGCACGAGCCCGTGTTGCGGACTTAGCCAATCAACTTCAGCAGCTGCAAGCTGATATGCAGAAACTCGAACTCACGGCACCGCGAGCCGGTACAGTGTTTCCTGTCACGCCCGTCGCCGCCGAGGCCACCGCTGACCAGTTGGAAACTTGGAGTGGTCAGGCGCTGGAGCAGCGCAATCGGGGCGCCTACTTTGCGACAGGCACTCGGGTCTGCACGGTAGGCCCCGCCGATCGCTGGCAGGCATCGCTGTACGTCGCTCAAAACCGCATCGATCAATTGGAACCCGGGCTACCCGTTCGATTGCGGCTGGAGCATCTGCCCGGCGAAGTGCTGCATGGCACAGTCGAATCATTGGCCAAGATCAATGTCACCTCGATTCCATCGCAATTGGCCAACGAGGTTGCTCAAGTCACCGGCCCTGGGCAAACCCCGACGCAACGGCCGCTGGGGAGCTTGTATCAGGTGCAAGTTCAACTCGCATCGCCAACACCGGCGATGTTGGTCGATGCCCGCGCCTCCGCAGTCATCAATTTGCCGCCGCACACCGCCTGGCAACGGCTGCGAATGTGGCTAGCAGAAACGTTCTCGCTGTGAGGAGCGGTCGCTGCATCCGGCGAGGCAATCCGCCGGCTCGCACTGAAATCTACGGCAAGAAAAACACCAGGCCGACGATGACCGATGCTTGGACCAGCGCGGCGCGGCGGTCCCATGGCGGACGCGTGCGTTCTCGATGTCCGTATCGCCCGGCTTCAAACGGATGCGAATACTGGTACGGCTGCTCCGGGCGCTGCAACACCATCTGATACGGCAGACTGACGGCAGAGCCGATCGGTTGCAGCCGGGGGCGAGCCGAAGTGCCGTAGCGTTCGAGATTGGTGTCCTCGAAGTACAGCGGTTGGTGGACCGTGACCGAATGCAGCGGGCTGGCGGGAGCCCAGGGAGCCCAGTTGTGGTCAGAGGCGATCGCAATCGGTTCTTGCTCGGGCAGCGTTTCTTCCGGCCGATCGGCGGCCGTGACTTCCGCCTGGGCATTGCTGGTCCCAATCTGGGAACTGGCCGTCAACTCGCCGATCGACCGAAACTCGGTGGGCAAACTCCGCTTGGCAGGTCGTCGCGGTGCAGGTGGAGTGGCAGGCAGCGGAGCCACTTCTTCCGCTGCGGTAGGCGGCAGCGGCGCCAACTGAACGGCAGCCGCTGGCGAGGGCTGAGGCGGAGAAAGTTGGGGAGCCGGCAACAACGTCCGCTCGCCGATCGATCGCGGCGGTAGTTGTACGACGACGATGGCCGCAGGTCGTTCTGCCTCCGCCCCTATCGTCTGCGGAGCAAGGTTTTCCTGGGCAAGCGCCAAGCCGCTGGCAATCAACCCGGTACATCCCCAAGCCACAGCAACGGCCCAGGTCCCCGGTGATCCGCGCCCGGTGATCTGTATCCTCATGATCATGGCAGTTCTGACTCCTTTACCCACTGCTCAACGCGTCCGTCATCGGGATTCATCGGACCCTGGACCGATCGGAATCAGTCAGAAGCAGGCTGCCGGTCTCGGCTGGAACAACCCGCTTCAGAAGTGGCACTCGCATAATGGGGGCGACCGGTGAAATCAGCACTACCGGGCGTCTGGGCGCCAGCGACCGGCGGCATCTGGGCCGCGGCTGAGAATATCGGATTTCATGTGTTGGTAGACGGCCTCGGAACGACTATCACTACAGGAATCGATGCGCAAGTTGCCGAAACACCGATAATCGGCAGCCTCAGCCCTGTCGGGCAAGTCAGCCGCAGGCCACCGTACCGATTTGGACCACCCTTCACCTGTCGAACACGCAGCGAACGATGCCATGAAGTCATTGATCAAACGTTCCAAGCTGTTTCGTTGGCTGGCCCCAAATGCTGTCTCGCCG
>CALELC010000117.1 GCA_937904535.1 uncultured Planctomycetaceae bacterium | reverse complement strand
CCAGGGAAGAGTCGCGCAGCGCACCCAGGGAAGAAAGGTGTTGGAGAAGCGATTGTCGACCCCGCAGGGGGCGTAGCAACCGCTGGGGGTTGGCGCCTGGTCTGATACACGCGTTGCAGTTTGCCGCCCCTGCGGGGTTGATGGTCCTACGACTCATTCGTTCTCCGGCGGTGTTCGCTGCGCTCGACCGCCGGCCAATGGCTTGAATCCCTGCGGGACGGGACGTCCAAGCCCATGACTCATGGCGAGCTGCTTACAGAGCCCCGTGCGAGGACGAGCGTGCAATCCGCTTGGCTGCGCGGTAAGTTGACGTCCACTTGCGATCTGGAGTGCTCAAGCAACAGGAGTGGAGCGATGTCATTTGGTTACCGGGGCGTCCGCTGGGCAGCGCTGCCCGCGATGCTTCTGCTCAGCCTGCTCGGCGAACCCCGCTGCTTGCTCGCCGCCGAGCCCAACAGCCTCCCCGCTCCGCCGATTATCTCCTGCTTAAGCGGCGAACACGCCACGACGATTGCGACTTGCGGTCAAGGGTGGCTCGAAGAGATCAACGGTTACCGCGTGCTGCATCTCAAAGGCTCACCCTATGAGATGGGCTATCAACACGGGGCGCTGCTGCGTGCCTCAGTGCATAAGAACCTTGACAATCTGCTAAGGGTCAAGGGTGATCAAACCCTGGTCGAGTTTGCGGGGCTGAAACTCAAGCCGCGCAGCGTGATCGAGATGATCATGAAGATTCAGGAACCGTTTGTGCCCGAGAAATACACTCAGGAAATGGCGGGATTGGCGGCTGGCGCCGGCCTGGCCGCTGACGACATCCGCGTCGCGAACTTCATCCCTGAATTGTTTCACTGCAGTGGATTTGCGATCTCCGGATCCGCCACCGCAGATGGCACGCTCTATCACGGCCGAGTGCTGGATTACGCCGTGGACTGGGGATTACAGGAACACGCCGTGGTCATCGTCGCCGAGCCCGATGAAGGCTTTCCTTTTGTCAACATTTCCTATGCGGGCTTTGTCGGCAGCGTCACTGGAATGAACGCCCAACAGATCTCGATCGGAGAAATGGGGGGCGGAGGCCTGGGCAACTGGGAAGGCGTGCCGATGGCTCAGTTGATGCGCGAGGTGCTGCAAACCGCGGATACCCTCGACGACGCGATTGCGGTGTTTCAAAACCACCCCCGAACCTGCCAGTACTTCTACGTAATCGCCGACGGAAAAACAGGAGATTCCGTGGGAATGGAAGCGACCTGGGAAAAGGTCGACGTGATTCGTGCCGGCGAAGCTCACCCGCTATTGCCGCACGCCGTCGAACACTGCGCATTGCTGAGTGCCGGCGATCGTTACCACGAGTTGGTGCGGCGGGTAAAAGCGGGAACCGGATCCTTTGACGCTCATGCGGCGCTCGGCCTGATGGCTCGGCCGGTGGCCATGAGTTCAAACCTGCACAACGTGCTGTTCGAACCGGCATCGACCCGTTTTTGGGTGTCCAACGCCGGACTGGATGGCCGTCCCGCCGCGGAGCAACCGTATTACGCCTTCCAATTGACCGAGCTGCTGGCCCGGCAACCTGACCCAGCGGCGCCCGCCCTGGCGATGCAGCCGCAAGAGAATTGAGACTGAGATGAGCTGCCCCCGGCAGGTCGGTGCCTGCCGAGGAACTCGGTGTAATCCGTCAGACGGCGATTAGAACTGGAATCCGTCAGGGATTTCGGCGTCCTTGATGACAACGGGAATGCCGTCGCGGACCTGCATCGGCTCATCTTCGCCTTGGTTTTCGACCTTCCCGGCGTTGGTGATTCGCACGTTCTTGCCGATGCGGCAGTTCTTGTCCAACAACGTGCCCTCAATCACGCTGCCATCGCCGATGCCAATGGGAATCAGGCCGTCTTTCAGGTCTTCTTTGGACTCTCGGTAATCGGCCCCCATGATGACCGAGTTGCGGATCGTGACGTTGTCTCCGATCACAGTTCGCAAGCCGATCACGCTGTTTTCGATCACGGTGCCGCGGCCGATTTGGCAGCCGTCGGCCACCAACGAGCTGGTGATTTTGGCATCTTCGACCACTGTCGGTGGCAGGAATCGAGCGCGGCTGTAGACCGGAGCCCGGCTGTCGCTGAAGTCAAACGGCGGCGACTTGCGAGCCAAGCTGAGGTTGGCTTCGTAGAACGCCCGGATCGTACCGATGTCTTCCCAGTAGCCATCAAACAGGTGCAGCTGGACGTGGTAGTTGTTGAGTGCCGCGGGGAACACCTCCTTACCGAAATCCTGATAGTCGGTGTTCGACAACAGGTCGACCATCACATCCCGATTGAAGATATACAGCCCCATGTTCGCCAGCAGATCGCGGCCCTCTGATGGAATGCCGTGAGCATCAATCCAGGCGGGGTCGGTGCGCACGCCAGCGTGCTGATCTTCGGTCTTCGGTTTCTCCACAAACCCGGTTACTCGCCCGCTGTCGTCGACCTTGATGATGCCCAGCGCGTGAGCATCTTTACGATGCACTGGGATCCCAGCAATCGTCACCGCTGCGCCGGACTCGACATGCGTTTTCATCATGTCTTCAAAGTTCATCCGGTAAAGCTGGTCGCCTGAGAGGATCAGGACGTGGTCGACCCAGCGTTGTTCGATGTAGCGGATGTTCTTCCGCACGGCATCCGCCGTGCCCTGGTACCAGTCCATTCCCTCTTCGACCGTCTGCTGGGCCGCCAGCAATTCAACAAAACCATTGTTGAAGTGATCGAAGCGATACGTTTGCCGCAGATGGCGGTGCAAGGAAACCGACAGGAACTGCGTCAGCACGTAGATCCGATTGACACCACTGTTGATGCAGTTGCTGATCGGGATGTCGATCAGACGATACTTGCCTGCCAACGGCACAGCCGGCTTGGCACGGATCTTGGTCAGTGGGAACAGCCGAGTTCCTCGGCCACCGCCGAGAATCAAGGCAACCGTGTTTCGCATATCCATCGGAAAACTGGAGATTGGAGGAACGAGTAGGGGAGGGGGCTGCAGACTACCATCGGTGGGCATCAGCCGGGCGCTCACCGATTGCAGGCGATCTTACCAGATCGGCGTTCCCTCAATCACGGGGGCGATCCTCGAGCGTGCTGAGAATGGGCGAATCGACCATCGACGCGGACAGCCGCACCCCGAGTACCCGCAAACAGACGTTGATCGCTGAAATCGATCGCAACTGCGTACCGAACAGCAGCCCCAGCGCAAGCAGTCGACCGCAAGAAGACAACCCGAACAGCACCCAGTAGGCGGATTGCCCGCCGCCCAGCAGTTGCAACAACCCGGCTCCGACAAACGCTCCCCCGCACAACGCCATCATGTTGGCGAAGTTGTAGTAAGTCAGCATGCGGGTGCGTTTTTCGATCGGCAGCGTTTCAAAGAACATCAGGAAAAAACCGAGTTCGTACGCGGCCCACATGACTCCCGAAGCCATCTGCACCAGTGCCAACTCGTAAATATTGTCCGACAGGATCCACAGCGACGACAGCGGCACAATCCCGATCCCACCGATCCACAACAACCGCTGGGCACCGCCACGACTGGTCAGCTTGGTCCACCACGAAAGCGCGATGATCTTCGACAAAAATCCGATCGCCAGGAGTGTCACGAACTGCGAGTAGGAGAACTGCAACTGCTTGAGCATATAAGGCGAGAAGAACGGACCCGAGATCTGGACCATTCCCTGCACCGCCACCAGATACGTCAACAACCGCATCCCACTGATCCCTGGCGACCGCTTGCGACACGACTGGCCGCTGGCCGTCACGGCTGATGAGTTGCTCCGCAGGCCATGCCCCGCCGCCTCAGCGGTTAATCGAGGTTGGCGATGGCGGATCAACCATGACACCGACCAGATACGAAATAGACCGGCTGCCGCGAAAATGCACGCGAATCCAACCAGCGTCTTCCCGTGCGTGTCTGCCCACTGGAGGATCACGCCGCCAGCGACCAGCCCTGTCAGCGTGCACATCTGCGAGGTGCGCGTCCGCAGCGAAAAGTACCGTGGTCGAATCCGCGCCGGTACGATCGACTCCATCCAGGTGTTCCATGCCGGCCCGCTGGCTAGGCCGCCAGCCCAGTACAGCGAGGCGATCGCCAATAGGGGCACCAACGCAAGCGATCCGTGAATTGCTGCATACACCAAGGGCAAGAAGCTCAATCCCTGCAAGCTGGCGCAGAACACCACCCATCGCTTTTCGGAGCCAAACCAGTGCACCGCGCGGAGCGAAATCAATTGCAGGATGCCGCCTGCCATCAGCGGCACACTGGACACCAAGCCAGCTGAGATCTCGCCTAGCCCGATCGCCAGAGCAAATGCCGCTAAGTAGCTCTCGCCTACGCCGACCATCACGCCAAAGGTCGCTCCGTCAGCCATGCTCGCGCGCAGGTTTGCTCGGGTTGCCACCGCCTTGGCAGGTCGCGGCTGAGCGGCATCGACAATTTCGGGCTCGGCCGCAGCCGCAGTGGGCGGATCGCCGGTGTGAATCAGCGGCAACTCCTGCCCAGCCGGCTGACTGACCGTCCAATCGGCCAGCACCGCCAGTGGCGGCGACGTCGTGTACGAATCACCAAGCGGATCAACGGTAGAGGGAGACGCAGCCGTTAGGGTGGCGGACATAATGCACGTGGTGCGGGTAAAGAGCCTAACCCGTAGCGATTGTACGGATTGGGGGACACAAAAAGATCGTTCAAAGTTCGTAGCCAGACCGCCACGATAAGGGTCAAACAAAGCTGTCGCGGAGAATCGATTCCGCCTGCCTGACGGCCGCTGCACCGGGTTGCGGCGACGATCGAGGCGGTGGAGCCGGTTGCGGCGAGGTCGTGCGATCAAGAAGCATTTTGAATCGGAACAAGCAGTCAAAGCACGCTGCGGACCCGTATCATGGCTCTACCGATCCGGCGAAGTCCGGGTCAAGATCGCTGCCCAAAACTGACTCCATCGGCCGCTTTCAAACATCCAAAAAGTTTCTCTTCGTCACGCTTGACGACCCGTAGGCGGTCGTGCTACTCTTCTCAGCCCAGCGACGGAGAGACGGCAAACACAGCTCGTTACTCGCAATCCGTCGTGGGAACCGAGCCAATAACTCGGGGGATTAGCTCAGTTGGGAGAGCGCTTGCATGGCATGCAAGAGGTCAGGGGTTCAAGTCCCCTATCCTCCACTTTAAGCCGCCTTTGGGCGGCTTTTTTTGTGCCTATCCGCAAGCCCGCAGCACCCGTCACCGACGCTGCGTCGGGACTCGCTGGATTTCGCAGCCAGAGCCAAAATAGGTCGTGGCTGGCTCCGTCGCTCGGTTGTCGGTGACCAATGGCTGGGTGAGTCGCCTGCAGGCGCAAGCCCAGCGACTCGAAGCCCATTCAGTGCTTGACGTCGACCCTCGCTCAACAGCGCCCTCCACACCGGAGGCTCACTTCCGCTTACGAGCAGCCGCCAGCCGAGGGTGCGAGTTCCTCGCATGTTCGCCTAGAGCGGAGGAAGCCGCGCTCGCGATCGAGCAGCATTCTGCCAATACGTGATCGCTTGCTGTACTGACTCGGCTCCTTGGTCGAGTACGGCGATGTTCAACAAGTTGACAATCCGCGCCTCAGCACTGCTACCGATCACGGGATCCATTGCATCAAGCAGCCGAATCACTGCCTCCGTCATCTCGGGAGGAGAGACTTCGCTCAGATATTGCGAAACCCTTTCCAACAGCTCCTCGATCTCTTGCTCCGGCATCATTTCGCCTCCGTCGTGGTAGGTGACAGACTCCCCCAGACGCCGCCCCCCGTCAGCACCCACCGCTGCTGAACCTGCTGCCACCGCACTCCTCTCCGCACCATTGTCGCGGAGGACCTCTCGCCTTGGCGACCGAATCGCCGCTGCTTGACACACGCTACCGAGCGACTTACGCTCGAACATTCTTTTGAGGATTGCTTTGTACGAAGCACTGCGGCATCGGGTAACAGGCAGATTCTGCTGCTGAGCGGCGCCTTACCGTCCGCGGAACCGGTGGTCCGGCATTGGCGGGCGAGCCCCCTGTCCAGTATCCGTCCTCATAAATATTTGAATCACTGACCATTTATGAGTTGCCATCCACGCAACTCCGCATGGAATTGAAACATGAAACAGGCATTTCTTCTGGCCGCTGTGGTGTGGTTAGGTTTCCCTGGAGTCGTCTGGGCTGAGATCGGAGTGATCTCGCCAGCGGACGCCCATCGATTGCTCACCGCTCCGAACCCCGCCGATCGTCCGATCGTACTTGACACGCGTGGCGGCTATAAGGATTACTTTCGCGGACATTTGCCGCAGGCTCATCACATCAATTTTGACACGCTTCGCGGCACCGATCAGGGTGTGCCCGTGCAGTATCTGCCTGATGAAATTACCCGGGCTCTGCTCGTCCGTGCTGGCGTTGACCGCGACCGCACCCATTTGATTTATGCAACGGGCGACGAACTTCCCAACGATGAAATCCTTAGCGCGAGCATGGTCGCCTATGTGCTCGAGAAGTTTGGCGTGCAGGATATTCGCATTGTCGATGGTGGCCTACTCCACTGGCAGCAATCAAAATTGCCGGTCGTGCAAGAATACTTTGGCAATCCTCCAGGAAACCTCCCCGAAACAGGCAACCCCAAGATCGGCATCGCACTCGAAGAACTGCTCGAGCGAAAGGGCCAGCCCAAGGTCTTGCTGGTCGACGCCCGGCCCTACAACGAATACGTCGGCGACGATGATATTTGGTTGCGTAAGGGACACATTCCCGGTGCGATTAGTTTTCACTGGGCACGGCTTATGGCCAGCGACAACACGCACAAGTTTCTGCCGATCGAACAAGTTCAGGCCGCACTGAAAGCTGCAGGGATCACGCCGGACAAGGAAATCGTCGTGTACTGCGGCACCTCGCGCGAAGGTAGCCTGCTGCGATTCTTTCTCCGCCACGTCGCCAAGTATCCCAACGTCCGACTCTATGAAGGGTCCTGGAAGGAATACGCTTCACTGAAACAGTATCCGGCTGAGACCGAGCCGAACCAGGCTCAGTAAAACGCGACATCAATGTGGTGTCGATGCCACCTCCGCAGCAGGCAGGTGCTGATGAGTGGCTGGTGCGCGGTCGAGAGCCGCTGACGAATCGGAGCAGTTATAGGTGACTCAGTGCTGACGGCGTTACTGATCTTAGCGGTATGCTTTGTAGCGTTTACCAATGGGGCCAATGCCAACTTCAAAGGCGTTGCCTCCTTGTATGGCACTGGCACCACCTCTCGCCGGACGACGATTTATTGGGGAACCGCAACCACATTTGCTGGTTCCATCGCCGGGCTGTTTGTCGCGCAAGGCTTGTTATCAAGTTTTACCGGCCGCGGCATCGTGCCGGATGAATTGGTGCGTTCGCCGTTGTTTCTCAGCGCGGTCGCCATCGGGGCCGCGCTCACCAGCTTTCTCGCCACACGCCTAGGCTTTCCCGTTTCGACCACGCATGCCCTCGTCGGCGCCTTGGTTGGTGCCGGTTGGGCCGGCAGCGGTTCGGCAGTGAATCTCGGCGCCGCGGTCAAGTTGTTCCTGTATCCGCTGCTGTTCAGTCCGGCGGTGGCGATCGTTCTCGGGGCAGTGGTCTACCGTGTGCTCAAACGGGCGCGGCTGGCGCCGGATCATCGCACTCCCACTTTGGACGTGCTGCATTTTCTGAGCACGGGTGCGGCAAGCTTTGCCCGCGGCCTGAACGACACACCGAAAATGGCCGCGCTGCTGTTGATCGCCCCCGGCGTGAGCGTTCAGGGAAGTTGGATCCTCGTGGCCTGCATCATTGCCCTCGGCGGGTTGCTCGATGCGGACCGTGTCGCTGAGACGCTCGGCAAGAAGGTGACAGACATGAACCCTGGTCAAGGGTTCGCCGCCAGCCTCGTCACAGCCGGGCTGGTGGTAACGGCCAGCTTTCACAGTTTGCCAGTCAGTACCACCCACGTCAGCGTCGGCTCGCTGGTCGGCATGGGCGCGAGCACACGCCAAGCGAAGTGGCGAAAGATCAGTGAAATCATGCTGGTGTGGGTCAGTACCATGCCCTGCGGCGCGGTCTTGGCGGCATTGGCTTTCTACATCATTTCGCGGTTCTGATTGCGACTCCGGCAAACCGCTCCTTGCCGGTCGGATCCTGAAATTCGCCGTGTCGGCGGCTTGCTCGCCGATCAGCGTCTTTCTGCTCCGTCCCGTAGCGCGCTCGCAACGGCAAGCCTGGACAACTCGCCGCCCATCTCTATACTACACCTGCAGGTGCAGATTTAGAACGATCAGCGGAAATCACAATGGCTCAGTACGTCACCGCGGGACGACCGAATGTAACGGCAACCGCCAAACCAGCGGCCGCGTGGGAACCGACGTTACCGGGCAGACCGGCAATGGGCGTGCGGCAGGCGGTCGATTGGTCGTTGGCCGGGTTGTTCTTTTCGCTGGCGATGGTGGGTGTGGTCTTACCTGGGATCCCGACGACGCCCTTTCTGTTGCTGATGTGCCATTTTTTGCTCCGCGTCTCCCCCTCGCTGCATGCCAAGGCGATGGCATGGCCGATCGTCGGCGGGCCGCTACGCGATTGGCACCAACAACGCGGTATTCGCCGCGGCGTCCGAGTCACAGCTTGCACGATGGTGCTGCTCCTGGTCGGCGCGACCTTGCTGTTCAGCACGTTGCCGCTGATCGTCAAAGCGGTGGTGGTAGCGGCCGCAGGCTACGGCTTATACATCATCAGTCGCCTGCCGGCCGCACACACCCAGACGCAGTGATCTGCCCACCGCAATCCCTGCCAATCATGGCTGTGGACTCGCGTCCCTGTTCCTGCCCGTGATGTGCTTTGTAATGCCCTGGGCTGTGGCCGAGTCATAGTCGTCGCGCCGACCACTCTTCGCCTGGGCTATGTCAACGTCGCTCGGCTGCGGCAGGAACCATGGCGGCCCAATGGGAAGGCAAGTAACATAGCCATTTTGATTCGGCGAGTTTATTTGGTCGCATGGCTGGAAAACATCCCACCGGGAGCCTCTATGACCCGCGATGCGGGGGCAAAGTGATTCGTCTCAACCGGTTGCAGTTGGCGGATGAACCGTACCAACCACCGCGGACGAACTACTTTTCGATCTATTTAATCCAGTCGGGTTCAGGACAATTCTGGGCGGACGCCTCACGGTTTCCGTTTGGGCGGGGCTGTCTATTGTTCTTTGTGCCTTATCAACAAATCCGCTTCGTCCCTGAGTCACCTGTCGCCACTGAAGTACTACAGTTCCACGCTAATTTCTTATGCGTGGAAACCTTTCATGCTGAAGCAGGCTGCAGCGGGGTTTTGTTTAATGATCCTGCAGGGGTTCCCGCGGTTGCGCTCGATGAGGCGACGTGCGCTGAGGTAGCCGAACTGATCGATCGCGTTCGCAGCGAGCAAGAACAGTGCGCCCTGGGCTTTCACGAGATGATGCTTGCCCATCTGAAGGTGCTGCTGATCTTGGCAACGCGGCGAAAGTCGGATGAACCGAAGACTTGTTCAACACCGGGTGTCGATCCACGACATCCGCTGATCGTTGAGTTTCGACAGCTGATCGAGGAGCACTACTGCCGCCTACACGCGCCATCAGAGTACGCGCGGTTGCTGCACGTCACGGCAAAGACGCTCGGCCGAGTGGTCCGTGACAACCTGGGGACGACGCCGACGGAGCTGATCCGCAGCCGGATCTTGACTCACGCCAAATGGCAACTGCTGCATACCCTCCGGCCGGTCAAAGAGATAGCGCACGAAGTCGGCTTCAACGACGAACTGTACTTCAGCCGGTTTTTCAAGAAGGGGACTGGTTATTCGCCAACGTTCTTCCGCGAGTTTGAAACCGAAATCCGTGGCGGAAGCAATTTGTCCATGTTTTCGTCGCATCCGTCCATTCCGAGTCCATCGGCGGAAGCTGATAATTCCCAGCAGGTTATCCAGACGAACTCGGCCACTTCATGACGCGGCCGAGCACCTGCAAGTGAGGAGCGATCAGCGTGCGACGATGGTTTGAAATGGCGGCCAACCTGGACCAAGCGGGCATCACTCTGACCCGGATTGGGTTGACTGTTGTCCTGGTGTGGATCGGTGGATTAAAAGCTTTCGAGTATGAGGCCGATGGCATTGTCCCGTTCGTTGCCAATAGTCCCCTGATGAGTTTCTTCTATGCCGATCCGGGTAATTACAAACCGCATATGAACCCTGAAGGTGCGCTCATCTCGGAAAATCGCGCCTGGCATGAAAGCAACCGTACTTATTGGTTTGCCTATGGACTCGGAACGGTGATCGTGTCTTATGGGCTCCTGCTCTGTCTGCACCCGTGGCTGCCCCAGGCTGCCGCGGTAGGCAGTTTCCTGGTGTTCGTGATGTCGTTCGTCACCCTGTCATTTCTGATCACAACGCCGGAATGCTGGGTCCCTGATCTCGGTGATGCGCACCACGGCTTTCCCTACTTAAGCGGCCGCGGCAGGCTCGTCGTGAAAGATGCCATTATGATGGGCGCCGCATTGGTAACGATGGCCGATTCAGCGAAAGCGTATCTGCGCAGACGGGACGCTGTCGCAGCGACAACGTGAATCGCCAGTGCACGGCCAGGCGATGTGAGCGGCAGCGCCGCGGACTGGGAACACGGTCGTGAGCGATTGTGCTTGGAGAAGTCCCCGTGAAAAATCAGCCGCGAGCCGGCTGGAGTTGGGCCAGCAGACTTTCCAGAGCCTTGGGCTCCGGCGGTTTGACGAGGTGATGATCAAAGCCGGCCTCGAAGGCGCGTT
This sequence comes from uncultured Planctomycetaceae bacterium, assembly GCA_937904535.1. Lineage (GTDB taxonomy): Bacteria > Planctomycetota > Planctomycetia > Pirellulales > Pirellulaceae > UBA6163. The sequence continues at coordinate 1,317 of CALELC010000117.1, read as the reverse complement.
GGCGATCCTCCTGTTGCCCCCAGCCGGTCAGTGCTGCGAGCACGATGCGTGACGTCTCCGGCTGTGCACGCAACCGCCGCGCGACTTCATAGCCATCCATCCCTGGCATGCCGATGTCCAGAAAGATCAGGTCCGGCAGCTCGGTGGTGGCCAGTTCAATCGCGGCCGGCCCGTCGTAAGCAACCGAGACTTCATGTCCAAACAGCCGCAGCAGCATCGCCAGACTCGTGGCGGCATCACGGTTATCATCCACCACCAACAGACGCAGCACGGACCGGGCCCCCTCCAAGGATTGCCCGCTGCGTTCGTTGGCGACCGGATCGATCGGGCTATCCGCTGACAACGGCAACTTGACGATGAACTCGGCTCCTTGGCCTAACCCTGGGCTCGTGGCCTCCACGGTGCCACCGTGCATGGCCACCAGATTTTTCACCAGTGTCAAACCGATTCCTAGTCCGCTCTGCGAGCGTGTGGTCGTGGGCTCAGCCTGCACAAATAAGTCGAAGATCTGCGGCAACATCTCGGCTGCGATCCCTAAGCCGTTGTCAGCCACACGCAGCACGGCGTGCCGCGCCTCGCGCTGTGCCGACACTTTGATCCGGCCGCTGGCTGGAGTGTATTTCGCAGCGTTGGTCAGCAGATTGGCGACGACTTGAACCAGCCGCACCAGATCGGCGTCCAGCAGCAACGATTCAGACGGCAACACCACTTCCAGTTCGTGTCCCTGTGTATCGATGAACGGCTGCACCGTCTCCACCGCCCGCGTCACCACGGTCGAGAGCTCGATCGACTCCTTCCGCAACTCAATCTTGCCACGCATGACGCGAGAAACATCGAGCAGATCATCGACCAAACGCACCAAATGATGAACCTGACGTTCGGCCATGCCGCGCATCTGCTGGGCCGTGTCGGCATCGACCTGCGGCATCTTCAGGATCTGCAGGGCGTTCTGAATCGGCGCCAAGGGATTACGAAGTTCGTGAGCAAGCGTCGCTAAGAATTCGTCCTTGCGTCGCGCGGCCTCGACGAGCTGTTCCGTCTGTTGTCGCAGTTCTTCCTCGAGTCGCTTCCGCTCGGTGATATCGACCAGTACCCCCGATAACTGCGAGGCGCTGCCCGTTTCATCGCGTTTGACGCGGCCCCGTGCAACAAACCAGCGGACCGTTCCATCGGGCATGAGCGTCCGGTAATCGGTCTCGTATTCCTGTCCGCTTTTCACACAGCGCACGAGTGCCGCCGACATTTTGGGCAGATCGTCGGGATGAATCGCCCGCAAAAATTCGGTCAGCAAGCCCCCCTGTGCCGCGTCCTTACTCA
>CALELC010000116.1 GCA_937904535.1 uncultured Planctomycetaceae bacterium | reverse complement strand
CGAAGGATTTTACCGATCGGCAGTATGCGAGTTACTGAACCCGCGCCGGATCGGTGGCTATCGACAGAAGCGATGCTGCGCCCGATCGCAGAAGGTTTACTTCGGAGCTGGTCGCATGGCGCTGGCTGGGAAGATGCGGTACGTGGTGTCGGCCGCGGGTGGGTCACAGTGGCGGAGGCGGGGCGCGATAACTTTGCCCCTGCGTCCATATTCGCTCGAACCGACCAGCTGGCTCGAACCAACAAACCGGTTGGTGAAGAACTTTCGGTAGCCGCTGGGTGAGAACCGGCGACAGATCAAGCCGCAGCCGTCAGTTCTTGATGGACGCTCTCGATGTGTTGGACCTCGACCCGCGAAGCTTCTTCCGCATATCCGACCATCAGAGCCAAATCGGCCAAGCGATTGATGCGGCGGGGAATCCCCATCGCGCGCAGGTGCAACATCTCGAGCGCTTCGGCTGAAAAGATCTGTTCACAGTCTCCACCGGCTACCTGCAGACGGTGCGCGACGTAGGCTGCGGTCTGAGAGGCGGAAAAACGGTTTAGCAGGCACTTGGTGGCGAGCCGGTCATCCAAAGCGCGGAATCGCTCAATCGTTGTGAGCAGGGTGGTTTGCCCGGCTAGCACCAAGGTCAAAGCGCTCTCACCGCGGCGGCGGTCGTGCTGCAGGTTGAGCAGAAGTCGCAAGGTCTCGAGTTGATCGCTCGCCGTCAGCAGGTGGGCTTCGTCGACGATCAGCACGGCTTGGCGGTTGGCTGCCACGTTGTCCGCCAGAAACTCGCTCAGACGCCGGAGCGTCATCCGCGGCGGTTCGTCGGCAGGCCCACTTTGCCCGGTGAGCTCGTCGGTGATGTAGCCGAGCAACTGCTCGCCGCTGAGTTGTGGAAAGACCACACGAGCGATCGGCGATTGGGACTCAGCGAGCTGTTCCGCCAGCATCTCGACGATGAGCGATTTGCCCATGCCGCAGTCGCCGCAGACCGCGACAGCTGATCGCCGATTGTCGATCACGTACCGCAGCTGCATCAGCGCTGCTTCATGCACGTCCGATGGAAAGTAGTAACTCTCCTCGCCCCAATTCTCAAACGGGCAAGCGGTTAGCTTCCAGTGGCTTTCATACATCGTGGATCAGCACTTAGGAACAAGGTGAGAGTCAACATCGAACAGGGGCAGTCAGTGGAGATGCAGCGGTCGACTCGAGATTGCGATGCACCGAAGATAACTGACCCTTTTCTGGGCATGGCAACGATCGATTAGGTAAAGTTCTCAACCAGACCCAGGCCGGTAATTCCGTGGAATCGCAGTGACTGCATCACTTGCTTGGCCAGCACTTGATCTGCCTGGCGGATGTCCTGAACCAAGATCACAGCATCGACAGGAGGTTGAACCGTCGAGTCCGCAGGTCGCGGCGTGTGTGGAAGTTGCGAGATCGGTTGTGCGGTGGCCGTGAACGACTTGAACGCATGTTCTCGGCAGCAGGGGCCATCGATCACGACGAGGTCGAAGGCATCCCGCAAGGACGCGATTAAGCGTCGGAACTCCTCGGCCGTCGGTTCGGCGCTGCGGCGAGGAGCCGTTTGCGGAACGACGGTTAATTGGTCTTCGATGGAGTACACGGCGGCTTGAGCGGCCGGTTGTCCGGCGCGCAATGTTTCTGGCCAACCCTGCTGGACTTCCAAATTCAGTGCATCGGCCAGCGTGCCGGTGCGTTGGCCGCCTGCCGCAGTAGTGGCATCGACCAAGGCAACTCGTAGTCCAGCGGCGGCAGCCGATATGGCGATGCCTGTAGCGACGCTCGTTTGGCCGACTCCGGTGCGGTCGCCGGTAATCAGCAGCGTCTGGAGTCCTTCGTTGACGGCGCGATCCAGCGGATGGCCGATCGATTGCACCAGTGCCGGATCGCTGAACAGCGCCATCACGGTCTTGGAGAACTCGAATCGATCGACTTCCCATCCGGCTGCAAACGGTTCCTCGGCCGGTTCAGTGGCGGCGGAAACGTGAGGCGGTGGTGCAGTGGACTCTTGGCAAACAACGGAATTTTCAGACTGGTCGACAGGCGTGGCTTCGCGAGGCAAGTCCGTCGGTTCGGCACACGCCACGGTGCTGTGAAAGAGCACGCTCAGATCGATGTTGCCCGTGGGGTCGGTGGGTGGCGCCGCGGGTTCGACCGAAGGCTGTGTTGCTGCACGCAGAGGAAGTGTCTGCTGCTGCGGCAGCTGCGGAGCTGTGCGAACTTGTGTGTCCCCCAGAGGAGCCGCTTGCCGGTGGCCGGGATCTTGCCGGAGGTAATCTTCCGCTGCGGTGTCGTACCACATCACCGCTGACTGCGCGGCCTGGGGATGGACACTGACGTCGGCGACAGGCCGCCCGATCAGTTGTGGAGACCTGCCTGCAGCGACGGTCGAGGGCGCAACTGGGGGCTGCGAGCGGCGGGCAAAGGCTTTGACGAAGGCTTGATCGATGACGTTCATGGGTGAATCTCCGTGCTCGGGAGGACCGGGGCGGACCTCGGGGCTCAGTCTTGGTGGTAGTAGTAAGCCCGTTCGTTCTTGGGCGCGGCCATACCCTGGGAATCCACTCCGGAGGCTGACGCGGCTTTGACCGAGCTTTGCGATCCGATCAGGTATTTCGTCCAGTCGGGAATGTCGTGGGGCGTGCGCGACAGGATGCGTCGCAGTTTCTTCGTGTCGCTTTCTTCAGACGCTGTCGGTTCTGCCGCGGCTGCGGGGGCGTCGGCAGGAGGTTCAGCACTGGCGACCTGGGTGGCTTCCGGAGTTGCCGCGGCGGGTTCGGGTTGCGTTTCCGGCGGTGCGGCAGGCTGCACCGCTGCAACTTCCGCTTGTTCTGCCGGTGGATTGAGAACTTCGGACGAGAGTTCGGCGAACCGCTCAGCGGCATCGGTTGTTGTGTCCACCGACTCCGCTTCAGCGAGTGGAGTTTCTGACGTGGCTGAAGGCGGTTCATCGGCAGGGGGGG
>CALELC010000115.1 GCA_937904535.1 uncultured Planctomycetaceae bacterium | reverse complement strand
CTAGATCTTCGACATACAGCAGGTCGCGAACCTGACAGCCATCACCGTAGAATACCAATTCTTCATCTCGCAGCGTTGCCCGGACGAAATGCGCGACCCAGCCCTGATCCTCCGTACCACACTGTCGTGGTCCATAGATGCAGCTCATGCGAAAGACAACGGCAGGTACACCGAAGCACCGCGCATAGTCGAGGACATACTGATCCGCGGCACCTTTGGAACATCCGTAAGGACTGTGAAACTCAAGCGGTCGAGATTCGCTGATACCATTTCGCAAGACCATCGGTTGCACGGGTTGATAGCGACCGTCCGTCCGCTGCAGCTGGACATCGGCCAGGCTGCCGTAAACCTTGTTCGTTGAAGTGAATAGCAGTTTCGGGGGCGTAGTACATTGGCGGCAGGCTTCAAGCACATTCAGGGTGCCGCGCACGTTCACATCGAAGTCTAAAACAGGGTCAACCAGCGAGGTGGTGACAGCGACTTGGGCCGCAAAGTGATACACCGCATCGACCTGTCGCACACAGCGTGTCAATTCCGCTGCGTCGCGAACGTCATGCAGTTCCACTTCGAGTTGGTCGCTGTAATTGCGTTGCAGCCACTGCAAGTTCTCCTCAACACCGGGGCGGGCGAGGTTGTCGTAGACAATGACCCGCTGACCGCTCGCCATCAAGCTTGCTGCAACATTGCTGCCGATGAAACCGGCACCACCCGTAATCAGTACTCTAGGCTGCGAGTCGTGCTTGGCAGAGCACTGGGCACGCTGCTCAGAATGATGGCTATTGGCTGACCTCGGATCTTGATAATTTTGCCTGCTCATACCACCAATCCTCGTGCGTGAAGTTCTTCTTTGGCTCGGTCGGAGCCTTCGCCATCGAACTCGATTTGATCCTCCAGCCAACTCGCAAGCTCGACCAGGCCTTGTTGAAACGACATCTGGGGCTGATAGCCAAGCACGCGCTGAGCCTCGGAGATATCCGCGAAGCAATGGCGAATGTCGCCAACGCGGTACCGTTTCGTGATCTCCGGACTCAGTTCAGGACGGCCGAGAACCCGGCAAATTTCTTCAGCCACTTGCAATACGGTCACCGGCTGGCCACTGCCGACATTCAACACCCGACCACTTGACTCCGAGTGCTCGAGCGCCAGTCGACAACACCGCGCCACGTCGCTGACATGCACGAAGTCGCGCTGCTGCAGGCCGTCCTCGAATACCAACGGCGGTTGACCGCTAAGGCAACGAGCGGCAAAGATCGCGAGCACGCCGGTGTAAGGATTAGAAAGCGCTTGCCGCGATCCATAGGCGTTAAAGAACCGCATGGCGACCGTGGGGATCTTATACGCCTCCCCCATGATCAGGCACATTCGTTCCTGGTAAAACTTGGACAGCGCGTAGACCGATGAAGATTCCGGTGTTTTGGTTTCCGGCGTCGCGATCGGTTGGAGCACTTCACCGCGAGGCCCGCGCACTTCCCATTCGCCGCGCTGCAACTGCTCACGGCGGCGCTCTTGCACAGCAACTGACTCTCCGTCCGGAAGGCGATAGGCTCCTTCTCCATAGATGCTCATGCTGCTGGCAACGAGCAATTTTTCGACAGGGCGTGTGCTGAGCGCCTCCATCAAGGTTGCAGTGCCGTCGCAGTTTACGCTCGTATAGTGCAATGATTGGTACATGCTCTGCCCCACGCCAACGGCGGCGGCAAAGTGAACGACGAGCTGCACGTCTTGGAGTGCGGCATCGACAGCTCCGGGATCACGAACATCGCCGACGAGCAGTTCAACCTCGGGATGAAGATAAGCAGGTCGAGCTCCGCTGCTGCCGTGAACCTGCGACGAGAGCACATCGAGCACGCGCACCTCGTACCCCGCTTGCAGCAGCTCGTCGGCCAAGTGCGAACCGATAAAACCGGCTCCGCCAGTGATCAGCACTCTCTTCATGTTGCCTATACCATGGTGTAGAGATTGGAACGCCCGCTGCTGCTGCACAGTTCGTGCCGTATTTCTCCACAGCGGGCGTCATCCCCTGCCAGCTAGGTACAATCGGCGGTGCTGACGATGAGCTATTTACACAGATAACTGGGTAGTCTTCGCCCTTTCCGAAGCGAGTGCTCCTTGAAGACGGCCGTTTGGAGGAAGATGCAGTGATGGCAATCGTGCGTTTCTCGTGCAGGAACGGTTCATTGGCTTGCTCAGCCACCAGCGGTCGATTGATGAAGAAGCAGCTGTACGCACGATCCGGCAATTAAGGCTGCCATGGCGTCCCTTAGTGAGGCCAGCAAGAGGAGTGTTTTAGATGCGAATCGAGTGGAGCGATTGCTGATTTAAAGCGTATGGTTGCCAGTCGGATGATGCCCCTTTCCTTTCGCAATCCAGGAGTCGCAGTGGCCACTGACCCAATTCCTCATCAACTCGCCGCGCAATCCAATCGTATCGCCAGCCTCGGCAAGCCGCAGGAGCGATCCGTGTTGCGGCCAGTTCGCCTTGGTTTTTTGGGCCTCGGCTGGATCGGCTTGAACCGTCTGCAGGCAATCAGCGGTTGTCCCCAAGTTGAGGTCGCCGCGGTTTCCGACCCCGCCGATGCAGCCTGCGAAGCAGCGATTCAGCTCTGTCCTCATGCCGTGCGCTGCGACGGGCTACCATTACTGCTCGATCAATCACTTGATGGCATTGTGATCGCAACACCCAGTGGCCAGCACTATGATCAAGTACTCGCAGCGATCGAGGCAGGATTAGCCGTGTTTTGCCAGAAGCCGCTCACGCGAACCGCTGCACAAGCGGCACAGTTGATTCACAGTGCCCAGGCCGCGGATGTGCTCCTGGCGGTCGACTACTGCTACCGCTATGTCAATGGCATGGAGCAACTTCAACGGATTGTCCGCAGCGATGAACTCGGAACACTCGTTGCAATCGATCTGGTGTTTCATAATGCCTATGGACCGAACAAGTCTTGGGCACTTGATCCAGCACAAAGCGGAGGCGGCTGCGTAATCGATTTGGCAACCCATCTGATTGACCTCGCTCTCTGGGCCACCGGCGATCTGCCGGGTGATCAGCTTACCAGCCATTTGTATAGCCAAGGGATTCGCTTACAAGATGCTGAGAAGCAGATCGAAGACACGGGGTTTGCGGAGTGGCTACTCGACGATCGCGTTCATGTTCGGCTGGCCTGCTCGTGGAACGCATCGATGGG
>CALELC010000114.1 GCA_937904535.1 uncultured Planctomycetaceae bacterium | reverse complement strand
TGATCGTCGCGATGGACTGGCCGCGGTCGGCGGTGTTTGCGGCGATGGGCATTCTGTTCTTGCCCGTAGCGGTCTTTTTTCGGCTCGGATCGGACTCCGCCCCAATACCCAGCGGCGATGCAGAAGTTGCTGATTAGTGGTAAGGTATCGGGGTGCTAATTTATCCTCAATAAAAAACCGCGGAGGCGGTGTACCACGATGACGGTTGACCTATACGCGACATGCCCGTGTGGCAATGGCAAGAAGATCAAGTTCTGCAAATGCAAGGAGTCGTTGCCGGAGCTCGATCGCGTCATGACCATGCTTGGCGGCGGGCAGGTCGTCCCGGCGCTGGATCGGATCAATCGGGTGCTCGAAGAGCATCCGGACGCCGCCTGGGCGCTGGCGATCAAGGGACGCGTGCTGCTGGACCTGCGCGAGTATGATTCGCTCGCGGAAAACGCCGAACGCTTTGTCCGCCTGCAGCCGAACAATCCGCTGGCACTGACCCAGCGGGCCGCCTCTCAGGTGTTCCGCAACCAAATCTCCGATGCCACGGACTCGATCCTTGAAGCGCTGACCGAGAGCGGCCGCCAAGTTGACTCGTTCGTGCTCGAGATCGTCTCGGTGCTCGCCTACGCACTGGCCAACACGGGCCAGTTCTTCAGTGCCCGGGCCTATGCCACACTCGCGCTCAGCGCCGAAGGCTTTGAAGGCGTGCGGACCGCGGCCGGCGTGCTGCAAGAACTGAACACCAGCCCGGCTGTAAACCATTTGCTCAAAGCCCTGCCGCAGACCCGGCCTCGCCCCGAGCATGCCGATTGGGCGGAACGCTTTGACGAGGCCGTCGGCTTGCTTCGCAGCAATCAAATCGTGCTCGCCGAGACCAAGTTTGCGTCGCTGGCGCGTGCCTACCCGAACGAACCGGCGATCTTGTCGGGACTGCTCTCGTGTGCGATTTGGCGTGCCAACGGTGCTGCTCAAGCGGAATGCCTGCTGAAGCTCAGCCGCTGCGAACAGCTCGATCCCATCGAACGGAGCAAGTTGTTGGCGATCAGTTGGTTGGTGGAACCCGAGTTGTCGCAGTTGGCGGTGGAACTCAAGTCGCTCAAGACTGAGATCCAAGACGTTCCGCAGATCGAGATGGCACTGCAAAGTCACCCGCAGTTCTCCGCCCTACCAGAGCGGATGCTGCGCGGCTTCGTCGTCCGTGAAGATGACGTGCCGCCGCGATCGGCATTCCAACTTTTGGACCGCGAAAGTCCCAGTGACGACGCCGAACTGACCGCCGATTCGTTGCCGGAAGCGCTGGCGATCGTACTCGTCTACGGCAAGCAGACCGATCGGGCGGCGCGATTGGAATTGCCGTCGGTGCTCCCCATGTTCCTCGGCCAAGTGCGCGAAACGCTGGGTGCCGCGCTCGGCGAGTTGCCATGGAACGAAGAGGTCGCCTTCCCGGCCATGTTCATCAGCGCCTGTGAACCGCGGGCGGCGATGCTCAACCGCAAAATCACTCGCCAGGAAGTCGAGCCGCTGCTGCGCGAGTTCCGCAGCGCGAGGTTCGCACAGCGGCTCGCTGCCCAGCCGCTGCCAGCGCTGGGACAGCGATCCCTGCAGGATGCGGCCGGCGATGAGTCGCTGCAACTGCAGCGCGCAGCGGTGGTCCGCGTGCTGGAGAACACGGAGCAACTGAGCGACGACCCATCGCTGCTGGAAACCGTTCGCCAACAAGCCGGCGTCGACGCCCTGCCACCGATCCAGGTGCAAACGTCGGATGATTTGGAAGAGGTCGAGAACTCGGATCTTATCCGTGTCGATTGTGGCAGCCTCGATGCCGAAGGCCTGAGCTACTTGCTGCAGCGCGCTCAAATGTTGCAGGCCTCAACCGTACTGCGCCGTGCGGCGACCGAGATTCTCAGCCGCGACGAATCGCAGATCGAACCCCAGCTCAAAGCGAACGCTTACCTGGGGCTGATCGAGTTGACGGATTCCGCTGAACAGGCGCTGGAGACGGTGGCCGAGGCGAAGGCGTTCTTCGAGAAGTCTCAGCTCGACATGGCAGAACTCTTGTTGATGGAGTTGCCACAGCGCGCGAAGGCCGCGGATACGCAGGGCTTCCAGAACGTGATCCGTACGCTGACCACCCAATACCGCAATCGCGAAGATGTGATGGCGGCATTGCAACAATTGCTGGTGTCGATGGGCTTGATCAATCCCGACGGTTCGCCGCGGATGGACGCGCCGCGCGGCAGTGCGACTGCACCCGCGGCAGCCCCGCAGAGCTCGGGCATTTGGACGCCAGGCAGCGCGCCAGCGGCCAGCGAGCCGGCCGCCGCCGGTGGCAGCAAGCTCTGGGTTCCGGGCATGGACTGAGCCGATGTCAGCCACTGAGGCGGATCGGAGATGGATGCGGCGAGCGCTTGAGCTTGCCGCGCGGGGCCGTGGCTCCGTCGAGCCCAATCCGATGGTTGGCTGCGTGATCGTTCGCGACGAAGCGATCGTGGGCGAAGGATTTCATGGCCGCTTCGGTGGCCCTCATGCCGAAGTCGAGGCGCTGCGATCGCTTGCAGATCCTGAGCTGGCGCGGGGGGCAACGGCGTATGTTACGCTTGAACCGTGCTGTCACACCGGCAAGACACCGCCCTGCTCTGATGCGCTCATCGCTGCAGGGGTGGCACGGGTGGTGGTGGCACTCGAAGATCCCTTTCCTCGAGTCAGTGGCGGTGGACTCGCGCAGCTGCGTGCTGCAGGCATTACCGTGGAGGTCGGTGTGCTGCAGCGGGAAGCGGAGCAGTTGTCCGCTGCCTATCTCAAACGCCTCCGCCAGCGGCGACCCTGGGTGATCGCCAAGTGGGCGATGACATTAGACGGCCGGATCGCAACGAAGACCGGCGATAGCCAGTGGATCAGCGGTGAGGTCTCTCGTGGTGAGGTTCACCGACTGCGTGGCCTGGTGGACGCCGTGGCCGTTGGAGCAGGCACCGTCGCCGCCGATGATCCGCTGTTGACCGCTCGCCCAGCCGGGCCGCGTACGGCAACTCGCGTCGTCGTCGCCGGGAACCGCTTGCCGAGTCTCGACAGTCGCCTGATGCGCACGCTCGACGAAGCA
>CALELC010000113.1 GCA_937904535.1 uncultured Planctomycetaceae bacterium | reverse complement strand
CCGACGACGACCTGCACCTGGCCGGTGCGGATCCGTTGCCACTGGTAATGCCGTTCGGTCGGAGTCATCTGACTGTGCAGCACGGCGACGCCGTCGAAGCGGCTCTCAAATCGTGCCCGCGTTTGTGGGGTCAGGCTGATTTCCGGCACCAGCACGATGGCGCTGCGTCCGTACCGCACGACATGCTCGATCGCGCGGATGTAGACTTCTGTTTTGCCGCTGCCGGTCACGCCGTGCAGCAGGAGTGTTGCTGCTTTGCCGGCATCGATCGCGGCGACCACCCGCGCCAGCGCTGCCGATTGCTCCGCAGTAAGCTCGGTGATTTCCTGGCCGCTGCCCCCATCGGCCGCCGCGCTGCCGAGCATCCGCTGCGGCTCGCCGAGCAGGACTCGCCGTTTCTCCATCCGCAAAAAGCCCTTCTTCACCAGCTGGCGGATCGGCGCTTCAGTGCATTCGGCGGTAACCATTAACTGCGGCAGGGTCTGCTCCTGGCCCGCCGCAATCACATGGCGAATCGCAGCCCGCTGCTTGACTGGCAACTTGTCGACCAGGGCATCGTCGAGCGCCAGCGGCGTGGGGGCGAAGTAAGCTTGTTCACGCGTGCCTGCTGCCAGACGCACGCCGGCAGGGATCAAGGCATCAAACACCACCCCCGGCGGCGTCTGGTAGTAGTAGCTGATCCACAGCACGAGTTTGACCAAGTGCAGATCGCAGAGCGGTTCCGGATCAAGCGGGGCGGCGACCTCACGCTGCTTGCGCGAAGCGGGCTGGTCAGGCTTGATCTCGATGCACCAACCGGTCAGCGGCTGGGGGCGATGCCCCAGCGGCACACGCAGCCGCATCCCTGGCTGAACCCGCGCCTGCATCGCTTCGGGCACGACGTAATCAAAAGGGCCATGCGGCGATTCGGCAAACACCACGCTGGCCAGCGTAACCCGTTGCTCGACCGGCATCTCCCACGGCGGAGGATTGGTTTCAAACAGTTCCTGCTGGCTCGGCAAGTCGCGCGGCTCGCTGTCGTCCGTAGCTCGGGGCAGGTTCTCCGCAGGCATCAGGGGAGTATCCGTCGATGGCCAAGGGCCTAAGGAGGTTGTATCGGGCATGGTATAGTACCTCAGGCAATCAGACTGCGGCAGGAGAAAATGCACCGCTGCGTCGACGCGTGCTTGGGAAATCACCGCAATGGGATTATCTGACGCCGAGATGACACGTTTGGTCATCGTTGCCGATCATTCGTTACAAGCTGAAGAGCCTGCATGAAAGTCGCGATTTACGGAGGCTCGTTTGATCCGGTGCACTGGGGCCACCTGTGGGCCGCTCAAGGTTGCGGTGAACAGTTGGGGCTCGATCAGGTGCTGTTCATCCCCACAGCGACCTCGCCGCTCAAGCCTGGCGGTGCGGTGGCCAGCGACTCACAGCGGGTGATGATGCTGCAACTGGCCATCGGCGGCACGGGCAGCAGCGAACGGCCGCAGTTGATCATCGACCAACGCGAGCTGCATCGCGGCGGCACCAGTTACACCCTCGACACCGTAATCGACCTCCAACAGGAACGTCCCGGCGACGAGTTTTTCTTGCTGGTCGGCTCCGATGCGTTCGCGTCGATCCGTTTGTGGCACCGGCCCGAGGAGCTGCTCGCACGGGTGACGCCGGTCGTCTTTCGCCGCGGCGGCGACCCGCCGGTCGACTGGCGGGTGCTCGACGGTTTGGTCAGTCCGCAGCGCGCCAAGCAAATCGAGGCGGCTGCCGTCACGTTGCCACTGATCGAACTGGCCAGCAGCGACATTCGCCAACGCATCGCCAGCGGCCGCAGCATCCGTTTCCTTGTGCCCCATGCCGTCGCCGCCTTCATCCGCGCCGAATCGCTCTACCAGCAGACCTAACGCGCTCTGCGTCTAGCGAGCTCGAGAGAGGCTGGGTGCCCCCTGACTTCTTCAGTTCCTGAGTGGCAAGTTCTTGAGGAACGATGGGCGTGAGCGAGAAACCTGATGACGAGGCCGGCCACGATCGCGTCGGTGTCGCATTGCGATCAGCAGACCACGCCCGTCGCCGGGGCTCTGAGCGTGCCACCCCAAGGCATTTTGCAGTGATGGGGCAGCCTGATCACTCGCATCCGCCGAGCGTGAGCAACTGCACCTGTATGGCTTCGCTGACCAATCCCGGCAGCACCGGGTCCACGATGCCCTGCTCCGCCGCCGACCTTAGACCAATCGCTGGTGGCAGCTCGCAGGACTTCAGCAGTACCAATCGCTCTGCGGCGAGCTTGCTTGCCAGCAGCGCTGCGATGCTGTCGCTGGTCGTCGTCCAGTCGCACGGCAAATCGTCGCCGCTGCTGGGGTGATAGAACGCATCCGCCGCGATGAGAAACCAGCCCGGCTGGCTGCTGCCACAGTGCTGCGCAAATGCGGCTGGCGAGTCGATCAGGACCGCTTCAGGCAGCCACGCCGCAACGACCTCCAGCGTTTGCCGCAGCGCACGCACGCATTGCCAGTGCACTGCCTCCGCATCCAGATGATGCACGCGGTCGAGTTCCCGCAGCGCATCGATCAGCGCTCCGCCGCCCACGATCAAGTTCACCTGCCGCTGCGCCGCATGCTCACCCAGCCACTGCCGCAGCACCCTCGGCAAACCCGGCCGCCGCAGCAGGCTGCCACCGAGCTTCACCACCCACCGCTCACGGTCACCCGCAGTCGCCGGCAAAACCGCTGCGTCGGCAGAGTCCGTCACAGAGTCCGCCTTGCACCCGCTTTCGTGGCCGGTTGTACTCGACTGCTGATTGAAAAGCTGAGCACATGCGAACGCCGGCGCGACTCGCGACAGCGGAGCACCAACGAGGTCCGCTAGCCGAGTGATCTGCGGCCGATTGCCAGCTGCCAACAGCCCCGGCAAGAAGCCATCGGCAGTATGTCCCGACACGATCCAGTGTTGCTGATAACGTGCTTCGCGGCGTGCGATCGCCGCTGCCATGTGCTCCGCCGCCGCGGCGATAACCTGGCGTGCCAGATCGCGGGCTGCCGCTACGTCGACTTGCCGGTGATCCAAGCCGATCATCCGCGCTAGCCGATTGGCTGCCGCTGCGACGGTCCGCGGCGCACCATCGCATGTCGAGCGGTCCGCGGGATCTTCGGCTACCAAACCCAAAAGCACGGCACAGTCATCGGTGGTCGCAAACACCTCGCGCATCACCGGCACCTGCTGTCCCTGATACGACAATCCGTCGACCAGAGCACAAACCGGAGTGCGACCGCCACCGAGATACACCAGTTCGCCGCTGGCCAAGCGATCGTAATCGCTGCGTGACGCCGTAGCGACGCGATCGGGCTCGATCGCCAGGATATCGGTCGTGGTTCCGCCAACGTCGATCAGCAGCGCCGGCCGGTCGACCTGACGGGCGACCCAACTAGCCAGCGCGTGCCAATTGGCCGAAGCGATTGCGTCGGGATCGGCCACCGCCGTCGCCGCCTCAACGAACGATCCGGCTACGCTGTAGAACGCCACTTCATCGATGCCGCACTGGTGAGCGGCTTGCATGGTCTGTTCGACCAGCGTGGCGACACCCACCGCGCGGTCGTAAAACACATCTGCCATCTCGCCGGTCATCGTCACAGCCCAGCTGCGGCAGCCTGGCAAACCGGCGGCGAGCTCAACCAGTTGTGCCGCCAACTCCTGCGGTCGCAACCACATCGCAAACGGCACGCTGACCGCGCGGCCGTCGCTGGTGGCGGCTTTGATGTTCGCTCCGCCGATATCCCAACCGAGCACCGGTGGCGATGCGGAAGCCGTGGGCAGCCAACGCCGCGAGGAATTAAGCATCCTGAGCCATCGACTCGCCGATCCAGACGCTGCCATCGCGGGTCCAGCGCACAGTGTCCGTCGCCAGTTTGCACTGCACCGGGCCACTTTCCAGCCCCAACAGCCGAGCCGCTGGATTGCCGACGATCATGTGCCGCAGACCGACATACGAAGTCGTCAGCCGTGGATTGATCTCGATCACCACATCGCTGCTGCTGTCTTCTCCGAGCACCAAGTCCAGCCCTACGAAGCCACGGGCATAGGGCGGCATCGCGGCGATGGCTCGCTGTGCGAGCGCTCCGGCTCGTCGCTGCCAATCTTCGCACAGCGGCCCGCTGCCACCCAAATACGTGCACCGCTCGATCGAGATGTCCTGTGAGACCGCCGGCAACACGATCAACTCGTTGCCATGGACGATCACCGACACCGACACCGCGGCACCGGGAACATAACCCTGCACCACGTCGTCATCGGTGGCGCGGTTCATCGCTTCATCTAAGTCATCAAACAGGTTGACCGATTCGGTACCGCAGCCGTCGCGCGGTTTGACGATGAATTGATCGCAGAGCTTCAGCCGCGCCGCCGACCGAGGGTCGCTCGGCAGAAACGTGATCGGGTGCGGCACGCCTGCGGTACTCAGCGCTCGCGCTGTCTGCTGTTTGTCGCTGGCCACGCGAAGAAAGTCGCCGGTTCCGGCGATCACATCGATGCCGGCGGCGCGCAGCATCCCCACTGCTTTAGCCAAGATCCCGTTGCGTTCCGGCGCGATCACCACCGCGGCGTCACAGCCTTTGGCGGCTTTGATCCACTGGTTCCAAAGCGGCTTGCCGACCTGAATCGTGTGCTGCTCGCAATCGGGCAGCGCTGGGCACAATTCCGGTACCACCGGAACGCTCAGCGAGGCGACCTTGCTCAAGTCCGCAGCCAGCGCAGCGAGCATCGCCCCGCCTTCCAGACGCATCGAATCTTCTGCGGGTTGAGCGCCTAAACCGCCGCTACAGACGTATTCGCCAAGAAAAACCTTCATCACCGTATCCTACCATGTTCCCCAGGCGGGAGCACTGCGCAGCGACGCACTCCCGCGGCTGCTCAGCAACCCTGTCGCGGCTACCTGGGCTGCTGGTCCGCTCCCGCCGTCTGCCATCGCTCTAGAAAATGCCGAGCTGATCGCGCGCTTCTTCGGTCATCATCTCTTGGCTCCAAGGCGGATCCATGACGACCTGAACTTCGGCCTTGCTCACCTCTTCGAGCGATTCAGCAGCGTTCTTGGCCCCGGCGACCAATTGCGGTCCGGCCGGACACATCGGACTGGTCAACGTCATTTCGATGCGGACTTCGTGCCGACCGTCCTCGTCCGGATCTTTCACGTCCACCAGATAGACCAAGCCGAGGTCGACAATGTTGATGTACAACTCGGGGTCGATCACCTGCTTGAGCGTTTCACGTACTTTGTCTTCGGCCAGTGTCATGTGTTCTGCCAGGCTCATCGAAATCGCTTTAGGACTAAAAATTAGGGAACAGAAAACAGAGATGGTTGGGCCGCCGCGGCTCGGCCGCGTTTGGCGTGGCAACGCAGGATCACTCCAGCGGAACCCGGCTCAAATGAGACGGAAACGGTTATCGGGCTGCGGTGGCCGCCTCGGCTGGAGTCGCGGGAACAAATTGGCAACTGGCGTTACCGTCGAGCACACAATCAGCTAACTCCACCGGCATCCCGAGCGCTTCGCTGAAGATCTCGGCCTCCAGTTGGCACAGCGTTCGATCCGGTGTTGCATCGCGGAGCTGCGGATAGGGGCAATCACAAATGTCCAATAGCGGCAGTTCTCCAGCAGCGGTGGTTTCCGCGGCACATGATTTTTCGACCGCTCCGCACTGGGCGTGGATCTGCTGAGCCGCCAACAATTCGCCCAGCCGCTGCATCCGCTCACTCAGCGACAATTCGCTGGTTTCTGCCCCGGCAGCAATCGAGGCGGCGTACCGCCGGCCCAACCGCTTCGCGACACCCGTCAGAATCTGCTGGCGCGGTCCAGCATCGGCCAGAGCGAGAATCTCGCGCCACAAAGCCTCGGCCAGCGGGGCTGCGTTGCCGCCCAGACTCCGCTGACCCTGCTCGGTCAATTGATACTCAAACGCCGGCCGGCCACGACCGACAATCACTTTTCGCCGCTCAATCAGCCCGGCTGCCAACAGTCGCTGTAGCCGCTGACGGATCGCGGTCGCCGTCACGCCGAGCGTCTCGGTCAACTCGCCGATCCCCAACGACCGACCGCCGCGCAAGCACCGCAGCAACTGGGTGTCGGTCGAGCGAGGCGAATCAGACATCAGAGCGCGCAGCACGGTAAGCGACGTAGGGCTGCCACTCACAGCGAGCGGCCATCTGCTTCATGCTAGAAGCGGACCTGATTTTTGACAAGCGGCGATGTTTTAATTCGCCATCGCGCTGGCGGCCGATGCCCGGCGAAGCGGAAATCGCACCGGTTCGAGCCGGTGACGTCCACAGCAGGGACTGGTACGATTTCAGACCATCCAACCCGCTGGGCCATTGGCCCCATCCACTCCCTTAGTTGCCCGTAACAAAGTCGAAATCATTATGAAAGCCGTCGCGGTTACGCCCGGAACCCCCAACAGCGTTCACCTCCAAGAGATCTCCGAACCGCGACTGGACGACATTCCTGAGGGCAAGGGCGTGTTGGTCAAGACGCTCAAGGTCGGCGTCGATGCGACGGACCGGGAAATCAACGAAGCGCTCTACGGCAACGCTCCTGAGGGTGACGACTTCCTGGTGATCGGGCACGAGTCGTTCGGCGTGGTCACCGCCGTCGGACCGAACGTGCAGAACTTCAAGCCGGGCGACTACGTCACGGCTACGGTGCGCCGCCCCGGCGGCTCGATCTATGACATGATCGGCACCTACGATATGACCAGCGAAGAAACCTACTACGAGCGTGGCATCAACCTGCGTCACGGGTTTCTCACCGAGTCGTTTGTCGACCACGAAGACTACATCGTCCGGGTTCCCCAGGGGCTCAAGCACCTGCACGTGCTGATGGAGCCGATGAGCTGCGCTGCCAAAGCGGTCCATCAAGCCTTCGAGGCCCAGCGGCGGATGCGGGTCTGGCGTCCGAAGCTGGCCTACGTGCTCGGGGCCGGCCAAATCGGGCTGCTGACCACGCTCGTGCTGCGGCTGCGCGGGATGCAGGTCTACACGCTTGCCCGCGGGAAAGCCCCGAATCTCAAGAGCGAAATCACCTCGGGATTCGAAGCCAACTATGTCAGCACGTCAGAAACCTCGATGACCGAGCTGGTCAAGCAGACCGGGCGGCCTGACCTCGTCGTCGATGCGACCGGCAGCAGCCAGTTGGCGTTTGATGCGATGTCCGCCGTCGGCCACAACGGCGTCGTTGTCTGGACCAGCATTACTGGCGGCAAGCGCACGATCGAAGTCCCCTCCGACGCGATCAACATCCAGTGGGTGCTGGGCAACAAGCTGCTGTTGGGCAGCGTGAACGCCAACCGCGAACACTTCGAAATGGGGATCCGCGACCTGGCGATGGGCGAAATGATGTATCCCGGTGTGGTCGAAAAGATCCTCACCACCCCAGTCGACGGGCTGCAGAACTATCAGGAAATGATGCGGCTGCTCGTGGAAGATCAAGACGCGCTGAAGGTGTTCGTCAACGTCGCTGACGAATAGTCACCACTGTTGCCGATCAGTGTCGCCGACCGCTCCGCCGGTCGGAACTCCGGCTCTGAGATCGACCTCTAT
>CALELC010000112.1 GCA_937904535.1 uncultured Planctomycetaceae bacterium | reverse complement strand
GCCGCCGGTTCCGAGGACCACAAAATTTCGCTGACCGGCAAGTCGACGCCCCGCCGCCAGGTCAATTCAATCCGCCGCAGTCCGTAGTCGGGATCTAAAGCGGCAATTTCGAACAACTGCTGCGCATTGATCGGTACCTCTTTGACCACTTCGCGCGGCGATACGATGCTGACCTCCGGCGGCAAGTCGGGAATGATCCGTACCGGATAGACGATCGGGTCGGGATTTTCATTGCCTTCAGCATCCCAGACGCGGACGTGGTAGGAGTCGATGGCCAACGCTGCGTGCTTGTCTCGTGGCAGACGCAGCGGAACGGTTGCGGTGGCCGACAGACCATCGCTGGCGACCTGCATTTCCACGCTTCCAGCCGACGGTCCGGTTCGCTCCGTGGTCTTCCGCGGATTGAATTCCATTCGAGCACGTTGGATGGCACGATTGACTGTGGCCGTAATCGTAACCTGAGAGTTCTCTTCCGCCGTCACCGCTCCGCCCGTCGATTGCCGAGGCGGCAGCTGCGTGTACGTCGGCGGAAGGATCTGGACGCTGCGAACCGAGGCAACCGGGACATCTCGGGCAGTGATGTCGAACGGCCCGGCCAGTGCATCACCGGCGGAAATGCGATACTGCGTCGACCGCGGTACGCGAATCGTCGCGCTGAAACGTCCGCTGGAGACGTCGAGTTGCAGCGGTTGTCGCTGCGCGAATCCTGGCCCGAATTGCACGCTTGGCTCGTCACGACTCGACAAGCCCACCAGTTCCGCGGAAATCTGCAGCGGGCGATCCGACAGCACTTCGCAGTCGCCGGGCTGCACTTGGCTGATCGTGACCCGGGTCGGCGCATCGATGCGAGCCAGTGGCAGCAGTAGCCGCTGGGTCGACTGCAGTGTGTCTTTAGGACTCAGCAGTCCGTAGGCCGCCACAACGGCTAAGGACACCGCCAGCCCGATCCACCAGTTGAACGTTCCCGTTGCTTCGCTTGGAACTTCCAAGCGGTGCTGCTTCATCTGTCCCGCGGCGCGGGCTCCGATCGAGCGGACGATCGCACCGCGCGGTCCCATCACCTCTACGTCGTCTCGCAACGACACGTAGCTGGTCAGGGCATGCCGCAGTTCGGGCAAGTCGTGTTCGATGCTATACGCCGCGTAATCGGCGCGAATCCGTGACCGCAACAGCGGAAGCACACGCGTGAACACCCAAGCGGTGCTGCCAGCAACACCTGCGGCGAGCACCAGCGTGCGAACAAGCGGACCTGGCGACCAAACCCACTGGTCGATGACCGCCCATCCGACTAGGACGACCAGCGAAGCGATTACCAGGGTAAGCAGCGAACGCGAAAGCTCCGCTCGCCACAGTGCCGCCTGAGCATCACGGATCGCGGCAGTGATGACTTCCTCACCGGTGCTGAGCCGCGGCGGTGGAGCGGGCGGCGGCTTGGGCGGCGATTTTGCGGTCGAGGTCGACATGCTCATCCGTTCAAGCGGAGATCAGAGAAAAGGAACGGGCGAACAACCCGTCCGATCCGTGACGCAGGCTGGCCATGCTCGGCTCTTGCATTATAGGCCGCTCGTCGCAGCGTCAGCCGAAAAGGGTTAGCAATTATGGCACCCAGACGGTGGCAAACTGCGGCCGCGCATAAAAAAAGCCGCATCGAACCAGAAGTTCGCTGCGGCTGATGATTGGTCATCGGCAGTCTGATTGACGACATCCCGAGCCAGTATGGTCTCGAGCGGGATCAACCGACTCAGCCGATCGCGGCCTGCAATTGGCTCTTGGGGCGCACGCCGACAAAACTGTCGGAGACTTGGCCGTTGCGGAAAACCATCAAAGTGGGAATGCTGCTGACTCCGAACCGCTCGGCGGCACCGGGGTTGTCGTCAATGTTGACTTTGCCAATCTTGACCGCCGGGTTTTCCTTCGCCAGCTCTTCGATGACCGGAGCGATTTGTCGGCAAGGCCCACACCACGGCGCCCAAAAATCGACGAGCACAGCCCCTTCGGCCTGCAGCACTTCGGTGTCGAAGTTGTCGTCGGTAAACTCAAGGACGGCGTCGGAAGCCATAACAAACCCCTCATTAGCAAATGTGAGAAGGCGACTGACCCTTGCCAGTCGCCTCCAGTTGGACAGTAGGTGCCGCACAACGCCAAGTCGTGCGGCTCAGCAAAAATTGTAGAGTCGAGGTCGCCGCTGTCAATTTGTCGCGGGCTGGCTCAACCATTCCGGCGTCGAGGGCAACCGTGTCTTTGCATCAGCTCAGCGTGTCGAACGTAGCCGTCACGGTGCTGATGCTGTGAGCCGATGCGTTCGGCCGTGCCGTATTGGTTTGCCAGTAGTCGGGGGCGTAGCGTCGATACTCGATCACCATGGCAATCACAGCGATCAACAAAAACACCACGCTCACGATCAGCATCACGGTGTAGACGTTCGGCGGCTGCTTACGAACCGGTTCACTAGTAAGTTGTATCGACACGGTCGCCTTCCTGAATGGAGCCTTGATGATAGTCTTTGAGGATTTCGGCGACCGCCCGATTCGGTTCGGTTCGGCGGATCCGGAGGCGGCCGACGTAACGTCCGCTGCGAGTCACATCCAGCAGGTGACCATCACGGAGTCCATCGTCGTAACCGATCGAAACCTCTACCAAATCGCTCGGGCGATCGACCACCAGCACCGTACCATTTCGCTCCGGCGGAGCACCGTCGAGCGGTTCATCGATGTCGATGCCCTTCAGTTCGACAACTTCGCGGTAACGGCTGACCTGAGCCATCAACTGAGCATTGCGCTCGGATTGCTGTTGCACAATCCCGCGGAGTCGATTCATTTGATCGGTCATCTGCAGCGTTTCAGCAAACAGCGTATCGCGGTCCTCTTGTTCGCTGCGAATCTGTTCCCGCAGGGTGCGAGTTTCTTCGGTCAGCCGTTGCAACTCCTCCGCCCGGCTGCGGTCTAACTGCGCCAGTTCCGTGTTTTTCGCCTCCAGTTGTTGGACCGTCGACACGCTTTGTCGCAACAACTGGTCGATGTGGTCGAGCTGGGTCTGCAGAGCAGCCAAGGCCGTTCGTCGCGATGCTCGTTCGCGATCCAGGGCCGCCTGAGTTCGTTTGCGGTCGGCTTCGAGCTGGGCATTGGTCGTCTTAGCGACTTCTACCTGGCGTTTTAAGCCTGCACTG
This sequence comes from uncultured Planctomycetaceae bacterium, assembly GCA_937904535.1. Taxonomy (GTDB): domain Bacteria; phylum Planctomycetota; class Planctomycetia; order Pirellulales; family Pirellulaceae; genus UBA6163. The sequence goes on along the minus strand of CALELC010000112.1, from coordinate 7,176 downwards.
GGATCCAACACGACATCTCGCCAATTACGGTGAGACGCGTTGACCGCCAGTGCCAAAACCATGAACGCGGCGCTCAAAATGAAGATGAGCATCGCCAGGAATTTGCCCAATAATGTCATCGCGATTAGCTCTCGATCGACCGGTAACGACGAAGGGATAAGGTGTGGAGGGGACCGCCGGCGCGGGTGACCACCGGACGATCAGTACGTGGAAGGTCACCGTGCTGAGTCGACGCAACCGGGAAACAGCCGTTCACCACTCGCTCGACGTTCAGTCCACTTATCGAAGTATAGTTGCGAAATAAAAGAACTGTCAAAAAAAATCGCTGCAGATGCACCGGTCAAGCTTCTGTGGTCGGCTTAATCGGCAAGCTGGGGCTGACCGGTGAAGTCGCGCCAATCAGCAACCGTTCTCTGATCTAACGGCCTGTGCTGGATTTATGACCTAGCGTTGGCATATCGCCTGGCGGCGAGCGTTCTTAAGCGCTGCGTTCAATTGCGTGCCAATTGAAGAATGCCGCTGGTTCTCCGCCACGCGATTGGCAATCCAGCTCACCTGCAATCCTGCGTTGTGCCGATGAACGACAGCCCCATTCGCTCGCTGATCCTGATCCATTTATCCTTAGTTCTGGGCAGCATAGCGGCCCCCGCCATTTCGCCTCAGTTTGACGAGCGGCAGATCAAGGCCAACCTCATCGTTCCTTTCCAAGGCACAGCAGCTCATTCGCCAACTAGTCCCCAGCGGTCATCGCAGCGACTGCCGGCCGATGAGCAACCGCCGGCGTGAACCGCCAGTGGACCGGCTGCCAGAGTAAGCTGCCAGAGTAAGTTGGGCGGATGGGGCGGCACTACGAAATGCAACCACATTCCGTATGATATCGCACCTCGTGTCCCGCATCGCGCGGGGGCGAGGCCGGCGGCTCGGTTGATCGCTGGCGAATGCTAGCTCAAGTCCCGATACAGAGGCACAATTGACGGATGGTCGCACAAATTCTCGATGGCAAAGCAACCGCTGCGACGATCCGTGAGGAGATCGCCAGTGAAGTTCGGCAATGGGTTGCGCAGGGAAATCGCGTCCCCTGCCTGACGGCTGTCCTGGTCGGCGAGGATCCGGCCAGCCAGGTCTACGTTCGCAACAAGCATCGGGCTTGCCAGCAAGCTGGGATCGACGGGCGGATCGTGCGTTTGCCGGCCGATGCCACGCAACAGCAACTGCTCGACGTCGTCTATTCGCTCAATGCTGATCCGGCCGTGCATGGGATTTTGGTGCAACTACCCTTGCCACAGGCTGCCAATCCAGCGGACTCGATCGATCAGCGCACCGTGTTGGACGCTGTTGATCCACGCAAAGATGTCGATGCGTTCAGCCCGGTGAACGTCGGATTAATCTCGCAAGACCGGCCCCACTTCTTGCCCTGCACGCCCCATGGCGTCGTGCAGTTGCTCGCGCGACATGACCTCAAGACCGCGGGACGACACGTCGTCGTGGTTGGTCGCAGCGACATCGTCGGCAAACCGATGGCGATGATGCTGGCCAGCAAAGACGGAGTTTGTGGCCCTGACTATGCCAACGCGACGGTCACGCTGGCGCACAGTCGCTCGAGTGATTTACCCCAAATCGTTGGCTTGGGCGATGTGGTGATCGCAGCAGTGGGGCGACCGGAAATGATTCGCGGCCAGTGGATCAAACCCGGAGCGGTGGTGATTGACGTGGGGATCAACCGCGTGGGCGACAAACTCGTCGGCGACGTCGAGTTCGCGGAAGCTGCGAAAGTTGCTTCGGCGATTACCCCGGTTCCGGGAGGGGTGGGGCCGCTGACGATCGCGATGTTGCTGCAAAACACGCTGCATGCGGCCCGACTCGCCGCCGAGGGCGCGGTCGACCGCTGATCGGTGGAGCTTATTCCGCAGTTGCCTGGGAAGATGAAGCCGAGACCGACGTGGTTTTGGCACGAGCGCGGGCGGCGACCAAGGTCACGAATGTACCCTGCTGAACCACTCGGTTTTTCTGATTGACCAGTTGCCGCCGCCAGGTAACGCGGCCGGCACGGCGGCCATGGCTCGCCAGCTCTGCCACGGTGGTCACCACGTGCACGACGTCGCCAAAAAAGATCGGCGCTTCGAACTTCCAGTCCTGGATACTGACCAGTGCCAAAGTCGCCACCGTGGGGCGGGCGCTGGACAGGCCCGCCATCACGCCAAGTCCCAACAGCCCGTGCACGACCGGCTGCCCGAACGGTGAATCGCCGCGGATCAATTGGTCGGTGTGCAGTGGGTCGTGGTCGCCGGTCAAGACTGCAAAATCAGCGACATCGTCGCCACTGATTTCGCGTTCGTCGCTAGTCCAACAGTCGCCGATCTGGAGATCTTCAAAATACAGCGGCTCTTCCATGGCAATATCGTTCTCGAGTCCGAAGAGTGGCAACCTGCAGACTTGCAACTTGCATTCCCCAGCCGTCAAAGGTGGGGCAGCGGCCAGTATGATGAAAGAGGCAATTGCCGACGACGGGGCAGAATCCGTGAATTTCGTAGCGATTGCGTCGTTGAGGTTGTCTTTACCGCGGTGATCCGGCCACGATTTTGCACCGAATTGATACGCAGTCTCAGACGCGTTCGCTAAGATTGCCGTCGCCAGCTGCCTTTAGCCCGGATGGGCGGAGATCTGTTCCCGAGCTGGCGTTGGTCGATTCTAATCCGACTCCTCAAGCCGTCGAACGCCGATTCATGAAATCCTTAAGCTTCACCTTCGCGCTCCTGGCGATGCTGTCTTTGGCCGCTGATTGGCCTGACTTTTTGCCGCAAACTCGTTTGACGCCGCTGACGGGTAACCCGCCGCTGACTTGGTCACCCGCCCAAAACATTGCCTGGCAGAGCGAACTGCCGGGCGATGGTCAAAGCAGCCCGGTGGTCTGGGACGGCAAGATCGTCGTCAGCAGCGTGTCGGGTGAGATGAAGGAAAACAACCTGATCCTCTGTTTTGATCTGACCAGTGGAGCGGAACTGTGGCGGCATGCATCCCAATCGAGCTTGCCCATCAAAAGCAGCTTGTACATTAGCCGTGCTGCTCCTACACCGGCTGCTGATCGCGCAGGCGTGGTGGTGTTGTTCGAGAGCGGCGATGTGATTGCCTTAGACTGGCAGGGGCAACTCCGGTGGCAACGGGCACTGACGGCAGACTACGGCGAAATCAAAGCTGAGTTTGGCCTCGGCGCCTCTTTGGCGCAGCACGATGACGCGGTATTCGCGCTGATCGAAAACGAAGGGCCTTCCTACCTAGTCGCGCTCGACAAAGCGACGGGCGAGACGCGTTGGAAGTCGGATCGTCCGAGCGTGATCAGTTGGAGTTCACCGGCGGTGATGACCTTGGCCGGAACGCCCCAAATCGTTATCAGTTCCGTGGGAACAGTCGATAGCTACGAGCTCACGAGTGGCCAAAAACTGTGGACCGTCGATGGGATCGGCGGAAACACGGTAGCCACACCTTCGCAAGTCGATGGCGAGCGATTGATCATTGGGGCTTCGCCGGGGCGCGGTGAACCGGACGCCGGACCTGCAGGCGAATCCAATCTGCTGATCCGAGTGTCCGGCCAAGGACAGTCGCTGCAAGCGGAGGTGCCGTGGCGAGCGGCCAAAGCGCAAGCGTCGTTCTCCACACCGCTGGCATACCAAGGCGTGGGCTATTGGGTGAACCGAGCGGGCGTCGTCTTCGCTATCGATTTGGCCGATGGCAAGGAGTTATTCGCCCAGCGTTTGGATCAAGCTCCCTGGGCGACAGCGATTGGAGTCAGTGACCGCGTTTATTTCTTTGGCAAGGACGGGACGACAACCGTCCTGCGGTCAGGCAAGACGTTCGAGAAGCTGGCGTCGAATGTATTGTGGAATCCGGCCGATGTCGCTCCACCGCCGGCTACAGGCGAGGGCGAGCAATCTCGTGAACAGCGAGCGGCCGCGGCCGGATTCGCTGGTCCGATCCAGTACGGTGCCGCGCTGGCCGACGATTCCTTCGTCATTCGCACCGGCAATCGCCTGTACCGAGTTGCTGTCCGGTAGCCTGCACGGTCGACGTGACCCCGCCGTGTTACTCCTGGATTCGATAGAGCGCTTTCTCCGTGCGGATGAACAGCGCTCCGTGGGCGACCGCTGGCGAGGCCAGCGTCGCCTCTTGCAGATCGTTGCTGGCAAGCTTTTCAAGCTCGCGCCCCACCCGCATCACCGTGGTGACGCCCTGTTCGCTGCTGATGTAAATGCGATCGCCGACCAGCACAGGTGACGCGGAGTAATTCCCGCCTAGCCGCCCACGCCACACGACCTCGCCACTGGCACCGTCAACGCAGAGTGCCAAACCTTCGTCGCTGACGAGGTACACCAGTCCCTCGTGAACCAGAACCGACGGCGTCTTGGGCACGCCGCGGTCGACCTCCCAGTCCAGATGCGTGTCCGTGACGTCCCCACTGCCTCCGGTGCGGAACGCCAGCAGTTTCGTTGAGCCATAGCCGGTCGCGATCAACACATGCTCGCCGCTGACGACCGGCTTGGGAACAACGGAATATCCGCTGTAGCGAGCCCACCAGCGGATGTCTCCCTTAGCTGGATCGATCGCGGTTACGCAGTCGCTGCCGGGGGCGACCACCAGTGGACCTGAGTCGGACTCGATTACCGTGGGTGTGGCGAACGAGAACTTCTGCTTGGCATCGACCGGTCGCGGTGAACGCCAGACCTCCTGGCCGGTCGCCGCATCCAACGCCAACACATAGGCTTCGTCGCCACCGTCGCAGGTAAAGACCAACCGCCCGTCCACCAGCACCGGTGAACCGCCGTTCCCATGAACAGGATTGAACGAGTGTTCGCGGTCGACCCACCGCAGATTCCCTTGGCGATCGGTGCAGACGGTTCCTTGATGGCCAAAATGCACATACACGTGGTCGCCGGACAACACCGGCGTGGGACTGGCATGGCTGTTCTTTTTGTGAATCGCTGGCGAGCTTTTGCTGTCCTGCTGGATCAGTGAGGAAACACGCCGAATTTCACCGCTTTCCTGATCAACGAGAATCAGTGCCAGGTCGTAGTCTCCGTCGGCGTCCGAGCCGCGATGAATCGCTGCAGAGAGATACACGATGCCGCCGCCGATCACGGGAGACGACCAGCCTTCACCCGGCAATTCTGTTCGCCAGCGAATGTTCGTTTCCGGATCCCAGTTGAGCGGAACGGAGTTTTCCGGGGCGACGCCATCGCCTGATGGCCCACGAAACTGTGGCCAAACGTCCGCTGCAGTGGCTGGCGAACCCTCGATGGCAGCACCGACCAACAGAACGCTCATTGCGACCAGCCAAACCGTGGCTGAAAACTGGCGACGCGTGGATTGGCAGAATGGCGAACCGGCGGGGGCCGCGGGAGCGAACAGATGCATAGTGGGAGAGGCCTCGGCGCGGTGCGACAGATTGAAGGCGAGTCCGGTGGTCGTCGACATTCTATGCGGCCGCAGTTGGCTTCGCGCGACCTGGGAGAACGGTTTATTGCGTTTCCCAGCGGGTGGCTAATCCACGAGCAGTGACCAGAAACACGGCGCCGCTGAGCATCAGTACGCTCATCTGCGGCCACAATTCAGCGACGGGTAGCTGCCGCCAGAAGACTTTGTCATATCCGTCCAGCGCCCAGGCGTTGAACGTCCATAGCCCGGCATCGCGCAGCGACTGACTCATCACGTACCGCGGGACCATGGATCCGCCGAGTGCGCTCATCGACAGCACTGCGACGATCGACAAACCGTTTAATTGTCCGCGGGTCCGGCAAAGCGTGGCCAGCAACAGACCAAATGCCGCCGCCGCACCGGCTGTGACCGAGGTCATCATCAAGAAGCCATCGAGGTGCCCCAGCAGATCGATTCCAAACACCGCTTGTCCCCAGACAAACATGATTGTCGTCTGCACCACGCCCAGCAGCGTCAGGTAGCACCACTTGCCCAGCAGCAGTTGGTCCATCGTCAAGCCCGTCGTCAGCAACCGATCGAGTGTTTGGTTCTCGCGTTCTTCCAGCAGCGCGCCTCCGCCGCCGCTGGCACCAAACAGCAGGAACATGACGGCAATTCCCGCGGCATACATCGAGATCACCGGGTTGTGGCGGTCGCCGCCGATAATATCGATCACCTGAACCGTCGCTGATTGAACTGCAGGAACGGCTAGCGGCAGAGCCGGAGGTCTTGCTTCGTCTCCGCCCGCACCACCTGCTTGCACCACCGCTGGTACAGATGGTCGAGAGGCCACGGCTGGTTGCACTTGTCCGGGAGTGGGCGTGACGGGGCCGGTTAGCAACAGCACTCGCTGCACCAGCGCGGCGGCGACCTGCGGAGCGACTTGGTCCGAGGCATCGCTAAGCAACTCGGCACGCACACTGCCACCTTCCCCACCGCGCAGCACAATCGCCAGAGCTGCCGATCCTCGCCGAACCAAAGACGCGGCTTCGCGCTCCGACATCGCAAGCTCGTCTGCGCCCTCCGCGGCGGCGTTTCCGGAGCGATCGACAAACAGCAGGCCACGGGCCTGACGCAGCGATGCCGTGACGCGGCGACTGTGGGCACTGCCGACGGCGTCGACCACCGCCACTTTGATTTCAGGCGTTTTTCCAGCGCCGCTGGCACCGCCAAAGATCACGGCAAAAATGCTGAAAAACACAATGGGAACGACGATTGTCAGCAACAGTTCCGTGCGATTGTGCAGCAGTCGCCGGATACACACTGCCATCACCGTCCAGATCATCGCCGTGTCCTTGAATATGACGCTGTGGGATTCGCCTGCCCTCGGCTTTCTGCCGTTGACGTCTGGCCGCTTGCCCTGCAGTGGTTACCGATTCCCCAGCGCTCAGTCGCGCAGCTCCTGCCCGGTGAGGAATAAGAACACGTCGTGGAGCGTTGGAGCATGGACCTCGACGCTCGCCACGCTGTAGCCGGCCTCGGCAATCCCTTGTAGCAACTGCGGTAACTGTCCCGCTACGTCGCCTAGCCGCGTCTGTAAGCAGTCGCCGTCGCCTGCTGAGTCGCTGGATGGGACGATTGTCCACGGCGGCAGCGGTTGGCGCAGCGGCTGATCGATCCTCAACCGGACATGCCGTGCTGAACCGACGGAGTCTTGTACCAACTGCTCGAAGGTGCCATCGGCAATCACCCGGCCGTGATCGACGATCA
>CALELC010000111.1 GCA_937904535.1 uncultured Planctomycetaceae bacterium | reverse complement strand
GCAATCCACGAAGGATCAGCGACGAGGTGGTGCCGAGGTGCACAAAGCGGCGAACGAACCAACGAACCCGCTATCCCAAGCTGAAACAGAAGTGGCCAATGAATCAGGAACTGCACGCGCTGTTGCTGCGGCAACTCGAGACCTCCTGGGCGCTCACCTGCTACCACCTGGAGAGCCTGACGACGGAAGAATGCTTGTGGCGGCCTGCGCCAGTAGGCTTACATGTGCAGCAGACGACGTCCGGGCAGTGGGGCGCAGACTGGCCGGAGCATGAAGGCTATGACCTTGGCCCCTCCAGCATCGCCTGGCTGACCTGGCACCTCGGCTTCTGGTGGTCGATGGTGATCGACCACTCCTTCGGCAGTGCAACGCTGACTCGAGCACAGGTCGAGTGGCCGGGCACCGCAGACGGAGTGCGGCAGTGGGTGAAGCGGCTGCAGGACACCTGGCGTCGTGCGCTAGAGACGCTCAGCGCTGCCGACTTGGCGTCGAGCCAACGCACTCGCTGGCCTTTGCAAGACAAGCCGTTTGGCGACGTCATCGCCTGGGCCAACTTGGAATTGATGAAGAGCGCAGCAGAGATCGGCTACGTCCGCTTTCTCTATGCAGCGCGGGGCCGCTAAACAACCCGCCGGCCGTGACCGTTACGGCTTGGCCAACCAGTTGTGACTCAGCTCGGCATCGGCGGCGTTCCAAACGCGGACTTCTCCGTTGAACGCACCAGCGGCAACTTGCCCCGTGCCGGCATGCCAGGCAGTTGCCAACGCCCAATCTCCCAATCCCGTAAAGGAGCGGGCAACCGCGTTGCTACCCAGATCAATTTGCAACAGCCGTTTGTCAGCCACCGGCACGAGCGCCGCCCCCTCGCCCCCAGCAATCGGCCGAAACCCCTCGCCGCCCAGTGCCACTGTGGCGACTCGCTTTCCACCGCTCGCTTCCCAGCGGTGGAGGCGGTTATCCGTGCCGGCGGACAACAGGTGCTGCCCATCCGGCGTGAACAACACGCCGCGGACCGCTGAACCGTGGCCGGTGTAGCTGGTCAGCAGATCTCCGCTCTCACCATCAAAGACTTTGGCCGATTTGTCGCGGCTGGCGGATGCCAATCGGGTTCCGTCAGGACTCCAGGTCACAGCCGTAACCCAGTCGGCATGACTCGCCAGCGTGCGGACAGTTTCGAGCGTTTCGGTATCGACGATGCGGATCTGCGAATCCGCGGAAGCCACCGCCAATTGCTTCGAGTTGGGGCGGAAGGCAACATCCAGTGCGACATCGGTAGAACGCGCGATCACCGCCTTCACCTCACCGCTGGCCACCTCCACCAGTCGCACTTCGCCGCTGCGGCCAGGCTCACCACAAGCCGCCGCGAGCAGTGCACCGTCAGGGCTCAGCGCTAATCCAAACACCCGTTGCCCGAGGTTTGGGATCCGCCGGGCAAGCGTTCCATCGGCTACAGTCCAAACCGTGATCTCATGGTACCCGCCGACGAACAACTGGCTGCCATCGGGCGAGAACACAAGCGCTGTGACGGGCACAGCTGCCTGATAATGGGCCGGTGGATCAGGATAGCGCGGCGGAGGCACGACAAACGCCAGCAGTTCCTCCGGATCGGCTCCATCGAACTTAGCTCCTTCCGCAATCCAAGTCGTGATCAAGCGAATCGACTCAGCTGCCAGCGCGTCGCTCTCCGCGGGCATCCGCTCTGACTCGTCATCGGTAATCAGACGCCGCAAGAACTCACCCGCGTGATCGCCTTCGCCGATGAGCGGCGGTTCACCCGAGTCGCCCGGCTTGGCGAGATCTGCGTAGGTGTCGACGCGATAACCTCCCTCGGCTTTCTTCGCGCTATGACAGGCCACGCAGTGTTCTTGCAGGATTGGCGCGATGTCGCGGCGGAAGCTGACCGGCTCGTCAGCCGCGGTCACACTTAGGCAACCGATGCTCAAGACGCTCAGCGTAAGGAAGTGCACGCAAGCTTGGATAACAGACCGAGGCATAGTTGGCTACTTAGGAGAGAATAATCAATCAAGCGAACAGGCGACTGAGGCCGCGGATGCATCCAAATATCTAGTGCTGAAATAAAAACTCATCGGTGTTCAGCAGCGCCCAGCAAACGTCTTCGAGTGCCGCTGCGATGTCTTCCTGCTTGCTGCAGTGCTCCGTCGCCGCAGCCAATTCCGCTTCATTCGGCAGACGGCAGAAAGTGGCCAAGTACATCTCCTGAATCACTTCAGCCAGCGGCTTACCTGCCGCCAAAGCCACTCGGAAACGAGCTTCGGGCGAACGCAATTTCTCGTGAATCGTCGGCCCATTGAACAGCTCGATCGCCATCCCAAGGTTCGAATCATCAACCCGTTCACACGCGCAAACCGTCGTCCGCTCGGGCTGGCCAAACACCTTCAAGAAGTCAACTTTGACCACATCCGGCGCCGGCAAATGCGTTGCCTTGGTGCCCGCTGGCAGCCCGCCAAAGGTTTGCTTCAGACCGACCGAATGATTGATCGCATCGAGCAACTGTTCGGCACTGAGCATGCGCGGCTGTTGGTGCGAGAAGTACAGCGAATCTTCTCGGTTCAGCGGTGTTGTCTGATAACTAGCTTGATAAGTGCGGCTGTTGAGAATCACACGAATGATATGCCGACGATCAAAGCCGCTGTTCGCAAAATCCTCAGCGAGCGCCTCGAGCAACGATTCGTTCGATGGCGGATTGGAATCGCGGAAATCGTCAATCGGATCGACGATTCCGCGCGCGAACAACTGTGCCCAGATGCGATTCACTTCCATCTTGGCGAAGTACGGATTGTCGCGCTGCGTCAGCCAGGCAGCAAACTCATGACGACGATCAACTTCATCGGCAACATCGATGCTGCCTTGGCTGGGCAGCCACGGTTTCATCTTTTCGCCGGTCCGCGGCTGCGTCACGTCGCCTGATGTTGAGGTCCAGACAAACATCTCGCCCGGTCGCTCGGTCGTGCGTCGCTGCACGCGATTGAAGAACGCGCCAAGACCATAATAGTTGTCTTGGGTCCAGCGTTCGAACGGATGGTTATGACACTTCGCGCATTGCAACCGAGCGCCTAAGAACACTTGCGACACATTTTCCACGCACTCGTTCATATCGGTCGCGGTGCGATAGAAGTTCGCTGGCGGATCGGCCAACGTACTGCCACTGGCAGTCAGCAGTTGCCGCGCGAACTCGTCATACGGCATGTTGGTGCGAAACGCCTCTTCGACCCAGCGGTGATACTTATATACCCCGGCATCGCCGATCAACTTGCTGGTCATCTTCAATAGGTCGCCCCACTTCAACGCCCAGAACTTGGCGAACTCATCACGCTGCAGCAAACGATCGATGAGTTGCGCCCGCTTGTCCGGGTTCTCATCGGCTAGAAACTCACGCGCTTC
>CALELC010000110.1 GCA_937904535.1 uncultured Planctomycetaceae bacterium | reverse complement strand
TCTGACTTCTTGTTTCGTGTGAAACAGACTTGCTTCATTTTGAGCGCGCTGCGTACGTTTCCCGTGAAACGATCACCCGTCCTTTTTGATGGCGATGACTACGGTGGAACCGGAACCCGAAAAGAAACGCATCATCTGCGTCGTCAACCAGAAAGGTGGCGTTGGCAAAACGACCACGGCGGTCAACCTGGCCGCCGCGATGGCCAAGGCCGGCCACCGCACGTTACTGATCGATATGGACCCGCAGTGCAACGCGACCGGAGCCCTGGGCTGCAAGGTCGCGGAGCGACATCCGCTGATCGGTGACTTGCCGGTGGCACAGTGCCTGACCGCCAGCAGCGTGCCGCTGTTGGATGTGCTGCCGGGCAGCCGCTCGTTCCAAGACGTCGACAAGCTCGCCCAGAGCGACGGACCGGAGCGGGTCAAGGTGCGTGAGCGGATCGATTCGCTGCATGCCGCCTACAGCTTCTTGATCATCGACTGTCCGCCGACGCTTGGCACGCTGACCGAAGCGGCGCTGACCGCCAGTACGGAAGTCTTAATCCCGATCCAGTGTGAGTATTTCGCGATGGAGGGGCTGAGCCAATTGATTCAGGTGATCCGTCGCGTGATGCAACGCACCGACGGCAGACTGACCTTTGGAGGAATCCTGCTCACGATGTACGATCCTTACCTCGAGCTGACCGGGGAAGTGGACAATGAGGTCCGCGAGTTCTTCGGCGATATCGTGTTTGACACGGTAGTGCCGCGGGACGTCAGCCTTAGCGAAGCGCCCAGCCATGGCCTAAGCGTCTTCGATTATGCACCGCGGAGTCGTGGTGCTTTTGCTTACACTCAACTATGCATGGAGGTGCTTGAACGTGACTAACCCCAATCCTGCCGCCAAAGATCGCCGGCTCGGCAAAGGACTTGCCGCTTTGCTGGGAACGCCGATGGACGACGAACCCACCGCGGTTGAAGAGACCACTGCGGAACTGCAGCGAACCGCCTCGCAACAGCGTCCCGCCGCGACCGCTCAGCCCACAGCCCGACCGACTGAGGCAACGCCGGCGGTTACGGCCAAGCAGTTCGCGGCCAGCAGCGACGGTGCGGCGGTGCTGCAGATCCCCGTCGACCAGATCGACCCCAACCCGTTTCAGCCGCGTCGCGACTTCAATCCTGAAGAAATCGCCTCGCTGGCCGAGAGCCTCAAACGGCACGAACAGCTTCAGCCGGTGCTCGTCCGCCGCGTCGGTGACCGTTATCAGTTGATCAGTGGTGAGCGGCGTCTGCGGGCGACGATCCACGCTGGCCGCCCGACCGTACGAGCCGAAGTGCGAACCGCCGACGACCGCTTGGTGGCCGAGTTGGCGATCGTCGAAAACATGGAGCGCAAAGATCTCAATCCGGTCGAAAAAGCGTTGTCCTTCAAACGCTACATCGACCAGCACCAGTGCAAGCACGAGGCGTTGGCCAGCCGGCTCGGTCTGGACCGCAGCACCGTTGCCAACCTGCTGCGTCTGTTGGAGCTGCCCCAGCAGATCCTCAACTGGATCGTCAGCGGTGAGTTGACTGCCGGCCACGCTCGGGCGCTGCTGCCTCTGGGCGAAGAAGATGTCCAGATTCGGATCGCTCGGCAAATCCAAGAAGAAGGCTGGAGCGTTCGGAAGACGGAAACCGAGATCGGTGAGATGCTGCGGAGCGAACTCGAAGCCGAGACCGGTACTGCGCCCACCGCGAAACTCCGACAGAAGCGGACGGTGACGCCGCACATCGACGCGCTGCAAACTGAACTACGGCATCAACTCGGCACGAAGGTCGAGATCCGCCAGACCGCCAAAGGCAAGGGCAAGATCACGATCCATTTCACCAGCGCCGACGAGTTTGATCGGTTGCGGGCGATTTTGGCCGATCAGAGCACTCCGCAACTCCGCATCGCCGGTTGATGACGGTTGTATCGCCGGTACAGCCGGCGGTTAAAAAACAGCAGATATTGCTCGCCACGGCCCTTTGCTGCCCTGGCAAACGGGCCGAGCGATTGCTAATATCTGCTCCGCACTGAGAAATCAGTCCGGGGCGTGGCGCAGTCTGGTAGCGCGACTGGTTTGGGACCAGTAGGTCGCACGTTCGAATCGTGTCGCCCCGATTGATCGACATCTAAAAATCCCGTGAGCCGCGGAAGCAGCTCGCGGGATTTTTTTATGCACTGACTCAGAATGCGGGTTGGCCTGCCGGGCCGCTCAACCGCTTCCTGCGGCAAGCAAACGAAAATGGCCCGGTACAGAGAACTGCACCGGGCCATTCGAGTCATTCAAGTGGAGGCGGCGGGAATTGAACCCGCGTCCCGCGATCCATTCACGAACGCGTCTACATGTGTAGTCGAACTATTGTGGGTGCGGTCTTGCGACCGGTCCCCTAGCTTCGCTCCTTGCAGCGCTGTTCGACAGGCTCCGCAATTCGCTAGCTCGAATCAAATCTCATCCACCGCGTCTCGAGCAGGACGGCAGACCAACCGGAATTACAGCTGACAGTCGGACGGCTCCGGCAACCTTCCTCAGTCAGGGCTACCTGTTATTAGGCGGCCAGTGCGAAGTTTTCTTCGACATTTAAAGTTTATAGTCAGCTTTTTACGTGGCCAACTGACTAACCACGACATGCAACGTACGCTTCAGCAATCCGGTCGAATCCAGATCACCCCCGTCAACAAACCAACCGTGCGCACCACTGTTAAACAACGGACAGGCGGCGGTTCTTTGCGGCAGCTCCCGCCGGCTTTCGCCAGCAGCTGAGAGCGTTACGCTACTATACGCTCATCGCGGCACCCGAGCAAATGGGCGCTGCGGCCGATCGACTTCAAGCCACTCGCGAACCGTGTCTCGTCCATGCAGCCCGCCGTTGAAATCCTGTTCGAGGACAATCACTTGCTGGTTGTTAATAAGCCAGCAGGATTGGCGACGATGGGCAGCGGTGATGCGCCGAGCGTGCATCGCTGGGGCTGCGACTACATCCGCCGCCGCTACCACAAGCCGGGCAAGGTGTACCTCGGGGTTGTCCACCGGCTCGACGCGATGACCAGTGGTGTTCTCGTGTTGGCCCGGACGAGCAAGGCGGCTGCCAGGTTGAGCGACCAGTTCCGCCGGGTCTCTGGTGGGCCCGGGAAA